>JAYSOC010000062.1:0-5718 GCA_043723285.1 Ferruginibacter sp.
AGTGAGTGGTCAATAGTGAGTGGTGAAAAAACGCAGTCTCTTTTGCCTACTTCTTTCATTTGGTATAATCGTTTAGTTGGCAAAGTTAGGGCTAAGCGGTTAAAAGAGGAATTATTGCTAAGAGCATCAAAGAGAGAAGGAGGCAAAAGAGACTGGAGTATTTTTCCACTCACCATTGACCACACACGATTCACTGCTCACCTGAAATCAAATAATGTTGCTGTAAACACTCCCCTTTCCCGTTTTTTAAAGATGGCTTTCCAGTTGCCATTGTATCTTATCAGTGACGGTACCAGTAGCTCACCTGCGTGGGTCATTTGTACTTCCATGCTTACTTTAAAATCATATACGGCTGCATCGTAACTTAAAGAATAATTTCTTGCTATTACTTCGTATGTGCTATCATTAAACCAAGTGGTCATTTCATCTACAACTACACTTCCTCTCTTATCATCTTTTACTTTTTGTTTAAATACATAGCAGTCCGTATTGTTGTGCCGCTCCCAATCTATTTGCATATCGTAGCTATCTGCAATATCATCATCGTAAATGGCGGTTTTATTACTCATAAAAGGTAATCCATTTATACGTTTACCTGGGTTAAAGAAAAGCATTTTTAATTGCTCCTTGTGTTTTTCCATTCCCGATTTCCCTTCTGTAGAAAATTCTCTTCCCTTTACAATATTATCTTCGCCACACACACTATCTTTTGTAAAAAAAAGTGAAGCATACATATTAGCAGTGTAATAATTAAACTCTTTGTTATTGGTGTACATATCTCCAGTAACAACTTCATCTATTGTTTGCATTTTTCTGCATCCATTTTTTACAATTTGTTTTGTATGGCTAAAAAGAGACGCATCTAACCTTCCTTTTTTATCCACCATACGAATATCGTTAATGGCTGTAAAGCTTACCACATGCAAATTGCGAAATGCTTTATAAAAACTAGTATCATTTTTTATGCGCTCAATAAAAACAGGCACATTTAATTTATTATCCACCACTACTTCGGCAAGGGTTACAATTTTACTACCAACAGTTATGGTAGTATCATTTGGCTTTTGTGCAAATAAATTTGCACAAAAAATAATACAAAAAAAAGCAGGCACGAAATATTTCATGCCTGCAAGATATTAAGAAAGTATTTAACAAAAATTACTCTGAATACATTTAAAATTATCGCAAAGGTTGTCAACCTCAATTGGTAATTTCAAAATAAATGTACTCTATAAAGGTTGACAACCCTATTTGCAAACTATGACATTTTTAAATGCACCCTACTCTTCTGTGCTTCCTTTTTCAATTGATTTTGCTACTGGTTTTTTATCAGCTTTTTTTACTTCATCTACTACACTACCACTTACATCCGCAACTTTAGTAGATTTTGCAGCAGCAGGAACATCAACAACACTGCCACTTACATCTGCTTTTTTAGAAGATCCTTTTTCAACTGGAGCATCTTGTAAACTACCACCAGAAGTATTTAATGGATTAGCCACTTTTGCAGCAACTGGTTTTATATCTTCCAAAGAAGAGCCTGCTACATTTGAGTAAGAAACTCTTTTACTTTCAGGTTGGTTGTAAGCAGCCGGATCAATGTATAGTCCTTTTTGCGCAGCCGATTTTTCTTCTACTGCTACAAAAGGAAACTTGCGCATATGTGCATCATTACGAACACCTTTTACTTCCCAACTTACTTTTACATTTGGTTGGTTGGTGGCTATTTCAAATTTGTTATTGCTTACTTCTTTGCTAATGATTGCTTGTGCAAAAGTGCCACCAATAACAGTTAATTGATAACGGAAATCTTTGTTGATTGCTTCAAAATAATCTGGAAGACTTACTATTGCTTTACCAGTGGCATCGGTAGTTACATTTCCACTATAAAAATTAATTACTTCATTACTTTCTGCGGCCGCATGCATCAACGTTTTGTTTGTTGGGTCAAGTGGATGATCCATGGTAAATGCTTTTACACCAAGTGCTGTAAAATCTCCATTAACTACAACTTTACCAGTTGTATTTTCAATCCGCATTCTTTCGCCACCGCCACCAAGTTCAAAAATTTGATAGTCGTCTGTCCCAGGATTGTTACGAGTATTCCATTGGTTTACGCCTGCTCTTTGAAAACGCAATGCTGCATCTCCACTTTGTCCGTCAATATCAACTACAGAAAAACTACTGCTAGAGCGGCTACGAATACCTGTAGAACCACCATGCAATACGTCTAATTTATAGGCAGGAGCCGTTGTTTCACCAATACCAACATTACCAGTTGCATCTTGTATAACCATTCTACTTCCACCACCGCCAAGTTCAAAAATTTCAAAATAATCATCAGCTGGGCGGTTACGAACATTCCACTGATTAACACCTGCTTTTTGAAAACGCAATGCCGCATCGCCACTTTGTGCATCAATATCAACAACAGAAAAACTACTGCTTGAACGGCTACGGATACCAGTGGAACCACCATGTAATACATCTAATTTATAAGAAGGTGCAGTGGTTTCGCCGATACCTACATTACCAGTTGCATCTTGTATTACCATTCTACTTCCACCACCGCCAAGTTCAAAAATTTCTAAATAATCATCAGCAGGGCGGTTACGGATATTCCATTGGTTTACGCCTGCTTTAGCAAAACGTAATGCCGCATCGCCGCTAGCTGCATCAATATCAACAACAGAAAAACTACTGCTTGAGCGGCTACGGATACCAGTGGAACCACCGTGCAATACATCTAATTTATATGCTGGGTTAGTAGTTTCTCCAATACCAACATTACCAGTTGCATCTTGAATAACCATACGACTACCACCACCGCCAAGTTCAAAAATTTCATAATAATCATCAGCAGGTCTGTTACGGGTATTCCATTGCCCTACACCAGCTTTTTGAAAACGCAAAGCAGCATCTCCACTTGCTGCATCAATATCTACCACAGAAAAACTAGCACTAGATTTTATATGAGCACCAGTAGAACCTCCGTGCAATACATCTAATTTGTAAGTAGGATTAGCTGTTTCGCCAATACCAACATTACCTGTAGCATCTTGTATTACCATTCTACTTCCCCCACCACCAAGTTCAAAAAATTCTAAATAATTATCGGCTGGACGATTGCGCATGTTCCATTGATTTACACCATTATTTGCAAAACGTAATGCAGCATCACCGCTAAATGCATTTATATCCAACACAGAAAAACCAGCAGTAGAATTGATACCAATACCTGTAGAGCCACTATGATTAACCGTAAATTTATGTGTAGGTGTTGTAGTACCTACAGCAACACTTGCGCCATCATCAAATAATAAAGAATTTCCGACGATTGTTCCACTTGGTGTAAATTTTGGTAACATGTTTACTATACCACTACCAGTAAGTGCGCCAGATGCACCAGCTGGTTGCCATGTTGCATTACCAGCAGCATCTGTCATTAAAACTTTATTTGCTGCTTCGCCAATTCCTTGCAATCTAATACCACCTGTTGTAAATAGTGCAAGGCCTGATGTTGTTGTAAATCTTCCACCAGTACCCGAATTAGATGTGCCATTAATTCCAATACCACTATTAGCAGAACCATTAACACCAATGCCGCCATCAGCAGTTCCATAAACTCCCCAGCCACTTCCAGCTTGACTTCCCCAAACACCAATACCTAAACCACCAGTACCATTATTTATACCTCTTAAAGCAGCTGAAAAACCACCAGGTGTTGTGGAGTTAATTACACCCTGTATTGCAGAAATATTTCCTGAAGTGCCATTGTGTGTAGCTTCTAGTGCCGGTGATGTACTTGTTGCATTTGTACTATTAAACAAACCTGCTCTACCTAAACCAGCTTGGTTACTTTGTAAGTTATTAGATGTATTGGTGGCATTTGTTTGTTGAAAAAGACCTGCACCATTTGTACCTGAGCTGATAGCTCGAATTGCCCAACTTGCACCAGTACCATTTGTAGTAGCTCTTAATCCATCGGCAGTACTTGCTGCATTGTTTACCTGAAACAATCCTCCAAAACCTGTACCCGTATTAGTGCCAGAAACTCCAGCACCTGCCCCACTGTTTGTCATGTCTATTAGTGCGCCTGCATCTGCTTGTACTTTTATAACTGGAACGGTAATTTTTTGTGAGGTTACGGCTCCATCATCAATTTTTGCTGTAGTAACACTTAAGTCTGCTAATTTAGCTGTAGTAACATTTAAGTCTGCAAGTTTTGGTGTAGTAACATTTAGGTCTGCAATTTTTATTGTTGTCACAGCAGCATTTGCAATTTTCCCTATAGTTACTACCAAAGGAGCAATTGTAGGATTGGGATAAGTACTACCGACTAAATCTCCACCTGCTGGCCCAATAGGAGGAGCGCCAGCAGCATTTAGAGAAAAAGGCACACTTGCTAATTGTGTAGTACCCATATCAACAAAAGAGGAACCACCATTTTGATCCATTTCTACCTGTAAAAATTTTGTACCTGTAGCCCAATTTACACCCGCCACTGTTCCACTTACATTACCCGCACCTGGGCTTCCTATTTGTACATTAAATAACCCAAACGGATTTGTGGTTAATGTTCTTGTTTCGCTATACACCGTAGGCCCTGTTGCAGAGCCATCGTGCACCGTTATTTTTACCCCAATGCTTTTACTTGCTAGTGCATTACCTACCGCATTTCTTGCTACTGCTTGATAATTAAAAATGCCTGGTGCTTGTGCTAATGCAGCAGATACAAATAGTAATGCTACACATAATTGTAATAATATTTTTTTCATTGTAAATGTTTTAAAAATTTAATTAATTGTTGAAAAAGTTTTAGGTAAGGAATTTGCAAATTGAGAACTGCTTATTGCCAACTGCTTCAACTGCTACCTTGCTTTTACTACTTTAAATGTACCTTCTCTTCGAACCCTAAATGCTTCAGCTATATTTCCTCTTTCGGGCGTAAACCGTGCATTTATAAAATACACACCATTTGGCATGTTACTTATATTATACCTTTCTATACGATCGCAGCAGTGGTATTGAAAACTTCGGGTGTTCAATACCCTTCCCATTGCATCGGTAAGTTGCAATTCCATTTGGCCAGGTATGTTTAAGAAAAAGTCTAATTCGAAAGGACCAGTTGTAACGTTTGGAAAAATTTTCCACTCATTTATACCAAAAAGTAAAATCTCTAAATCCTTATCTACTCTATCAGTACAAGGTTGTAAAATTCCTTGTGTTAGAATAAGGTTTCCACCCAATGCAGTGTAAGTATCAGTGAGCACAAGCTCACCAAAGCTCCACTCGTATCGAGTATAAGATGAAGAATTATCGAAACTACCACCAGAAGCATTGAGCGTAAAAGGTGAGATACTCTGACCCTGCCCTCTTATACAAAAAAGCAGCGCCATGCTCGTGAGAGCAAGTGTAAGTTTTCTTTTCATTTGTATTTTTTTTAATGATGAAGAATTGACATCATCATAGAGGCGCAGAGAAGTTAGCTTTCAGAAGGTATCGAACAATTATTTACACAAAAAAATATAAAAACCATTTTGAGGATAATGATTTTAAATATTAATGTTATTGATTTTAAGTTGTGGTTTTATTGAATTGGATAAAAGGGCTTTTAAGAAAATAGTTAATTATTATAAAAGCAATACAAATATAATAATAAAATTTAATATAAAAATAAATACTTTTTATTTTATACTAATTTGCTTAAATAATTCC
>JAYSOC010000063.1:0-15033 GCA_043723285.1 Ferruginibacter sp.
AAAAAATATCCGATTATTTCTATTGAAGATGGTTGCGCCGAAGATGATTGGGATACTTGGAAATTATTAACGGATAAAATTGGATCTAATACTCAGATAGTAGGGGATGATTTATTTGTAACTAATGTAGAAAGATTGGAGCGTGGTATTAAAGAAGAAATAGGAAATGCATTACTAGTAAAAGTGAACCAAATAGGTACGCTTACAGAAACCATTAATGCAGTATCAATGGCTCAAAATGCAGGATACAATACTATAATGAGCCATAGAAGTGGGGAAACAGAAGATAGTACAATTGCAGATTTAGCAGTGGCATTAAACTGTGGGCAAATAAAAACAGGTTCTGCAAGCCGTAGCGATCGTATGGCAAAGTACAATCAACTTATTCGCATTGAAGAAATGTTAGCCGACAGTGGCATTTACCCTTCAAAGACAGTTAAGTTCGGTAAGTAATTATTTTTAATTGCCACGAATGCACAAATGAGGATAAAGAAATGTTTGTGTTTTCGTGACATTTTTTTACATTTGATTATGAGTATTAAAAATTTTAAATCTATTATTAGCTACTTAAAAAACAAGTACCTTATTACATTATTAGCTTTTCTTGTGTGGATGGCATTTTTTGATCCGAAGGATATGGATTTAATGTTTTCAAGATCGAATAAGCTTAATGAATTGAAAATAAGTGAAAAACACTTAAAAACTGAAATAGAAGAAACAAAAAAAGAACTAATTTTATTAAAAACCGATGCAAATTCTATAGAAAAGTATGCTAGAGAGAAGTTTTATATGAAAAAAGACAATGAGGAGCTTTTTATTGTTAACAAACCGTAAAATTACGGTTTTTGTAGAAATTCTTCTAATAAAAGGCAATAATGAAGAAATATGTGCGTTTAATATATCAGATGACATTTTTAACGAATCAAATGATTTTATGATCAATATTACACAGGACGATCTTCTACAGTTTTTGTATAAAGAAGGTACTACTGAAAAAACATATCAAATTCAAAAACTTTTAGCAGAAGATTCTAATTTGCAAGAAAGATTTGAACAATTAAAAACAGCAAAAGGAAGACTAGATAAAATAAAGTTGATATCCCCAGACAGTCGTTCTGTGGATAATATTTTTAATTATTCTCAACGAGCAATAGAAGAAATGCACGTGCACAGCTTATCGTAAAAATTTTATATAACTTATATTTGCCCGTATCTTACAACATACGGGCTTTTTTTATGACTATAACTGAACGCTATAAATTTATTATTGCTTATTTCTTAGAGCATTCGCCAGAGGCGGAAACAGAACTTATTTACGACGACCCATTTCAATTATTGGTGGCCGTAATCTTATCAGCTCAATGCACAGATAAGCGGGTAAACCTAACTACACCTGCTATTTTTGCAAAATATCCCAATGCTTTAACAATGAGTAAGGCAACAATTGAAGAAATTTTTTCGTTAATAAAAAGTATTTCATATCCAAATAACAAAGCAAAACACCTTGTAGGTATGAGTAGGTTGTTAATGGAAAAATACAATGGCATAGTTCCAATGACAGTAGATGAATTAATAGAACTACCAGGTGTTGGTAGAAAGACTGCTAATGTAGTAACTTCTGTTATAGATGAACAACCAAATATGGCAGTAGATACACATGTGTTTAGAGTAAGTGCAAGAATTGGGCTAACAGTTGCTGCAAAAACAGTCAATGCTGCTGAAAAACAATTAATAAAATATTTACCAAAAGAATATGTGTACAAGGCCCATCACTGGCTTATTTTACACGGGCGTTATGTTTGTGTAGCTAGGTCGCCAAAATGTGTAGAGTGTGGGCTTCAAAAAGTGTGTAAATTTTTCAAAAAACATGAATTTAGTTACTTGAAAAGTCAGTAATAATGCGTTTATTTGTATTCAGCTTAATTTTAAACTTCTATAATACCAATAATAACTAGAGAATGAAGAAAGTTTTTTTTATTGTAGCGTTGATATCTTGTATGGTTTTAAGTACCAAAAACGCTTCAGCACAATATTATTTCTTTGATGATGAATATTATGATAACCCGTTTTTATATGAAGCGGGTATTTCAGTTAACGCTATGAACTGCTTAACAGATATGGGAGGGCGCAAAGGCATTGGTAAAAAATTCTTGAAAGATTTGAATATGGGAAAAACTCATATTAGTGGTGGGGTGTTTTTTAATGTGGCATATAAAAATGCTGTAGCATTAAGACTCGAGGGCACGTTTGGTCAGATATCAGGAAACGATAATGTACTTGCTGGCATTACAGATATTGCTAAAGAAAGATTTAATAGAAATCTTAATTTTAGAAGTAATATTACTGACGTAAATTTAATGCTGGAAATACACCCAATGTATATTTTTGTAGATTGGCCAGCAAAAGAAACTACACCACCTAGAACATCTCCATATTTACTAGCTGGTATTGGTTATTTTACTTTTAATCCTCAAACTAAAGTTGTAGGAAGTGATCGTTGGATTGATTTGCAACCACTGCATACCGAAGGGCAAGGATTTGTAGAAACTAATATCCCTAATTATTCATTGCAACAATTAAATATCCCTATGGGTGCAGGGATTAAATATGAGCTTTCCCCTTTAGTGAATTTAAGAGGAGAAGTTGTTTATCGCAAAACTTTTACTGATTATTTAGATGATTTAAGTAGCGATTACGCAGATAGATCTTGGTTTAGAAACCCTGCTAATGGGCTTACTACACAACAAGCTGATCTTGCAGAAATTTTATCTGACAGACAAATTGATAGAAAAACATTTGCAGGTGGCAAACGAGGTACTCCAAAAAACAATGATGGTTTTTTTACAATAAATTTAAAAATAAGTGTGATAATAGGAAGAGAGAGAATTAGAAGATAAAGAATAGATATTAGGCACAAGATATTAAACTAAGGGCTTCGATTTTATAGAAGCCCTTAGTTGTTTTTATTTCTTTGCTGTGGCATTAATCTTTGAGCATCTCCTTCATTTCATCCAGCAATTCTTTTTTAGTAAGCGGTATGCCCATTATTTTATTATATCCTTTGGCATCTGTAAAATAAACATCTCTTATTATTTTTATCAATTGCCCGTTGTTTAATTCTGGTATTAATACTTTGTCAAAGTTTTTAATAATATCACCTAAGTTTTTAGGGAAAGGTCTCACATAACGCAAATGTGCATGCGATACTGATGAGCCCTCTGCTTGCAATTGAGCACAAGCACTTTTTATTGCACCATAAGTGCTTCCCCAGCCTAGCACCAATAATTTTCCTTTTTCTGCGCCACTATCCAATTTTTGTTCAGGAATATATTCTGCTATTTTATCTATTTTTTCTTGACGAATTTTTACCATCAATTGATGATTCTCTGGTTCGTAACTAATATTGCCAGTTATGTTTTGTTTTTCTAAACCACCAATGCGATGTTCCAAGCCTGGCGTACCTGGTATTACCCATGGACGCACGAGTTTCTCATCTCTCAAATATGGTTGAAATTTTTCTTCATGATCACCAAGTTGTGTTTTAAATGCAGTTTTTATTTCTGGCAAATCTGCAGTTTGAGGAAATTTCCATGGCTCTGCGCCATTAGCAATATAACCATCGCTCAAGAAAATTACTGGTGTCATGTGTTGTACCGAAATGCGCACGGCTTCATACACGGCAGCAAAACAATCACTCGGTGTACTTGCAGATATTATTGGCATTGGGCATTCGCCATTTCTACCATAATATGCTTGCATCAAATCGCTCTGTTCTGTTTTTGTTGGCAGCCCAGTACTCGGGCCACCACGTTGTACATTTATTATTAACAAAGGTATTTCTAACATTACTGCAAGCCCCATTGCTTCTGCTTTTAGCGCCATGCCTGGGCCACTTGTAGTAGTTACGCCAAGCGAACCACCATAGCTTGCACCAATGCATGAAGTGATTGCAGCAATTTCATCTTCTGCCTGAAAAGTACGAACACCAAAAGATTTGTGGCGACTAAGCTCATGCAAAATATCCGACGCAGGCGTAATTGGATACGAGCCTAAAAATATTGGCAGTCCACTTTTTTGCGAAGCTGCAATTAAACCATACGACAAAGCTTGGTTACCCATCATAGAACGATAAGTGCCTGGCTCCATTACAGCTTTTGCTACTGAATATCGTGCAGAATATGTTTCGGTAGTATCCCCAAAATTATAACCAGATTGGAGTGCCTTTACATTACTCTCTAGTATCTCAGGTTTTTTCCCAAATTTTTCTGTAAGAAAACGAATCGTATTATCCATATCTCTGTTGTACATCCAATATAAAAAACCAAGTACAAACATATTTTTTGCACGATCTTTTTCTTTAGTGCCCATTGTAATATCCTTCAAAGCCTCACGGGTCATTTTTGTAACATCCATTTGTATTACTTCATATCCATCTAAGCTTTTATCTTCCAAAGGGTTTATACCATCAGGATAATTAGCAAGTCTCAAATTTTTTGTATCAAACCCATCTATATTGGCAATTATTTTTCCACCTTTTTTTAATCCTTTTAAATTTACTTTTAGTGCAGCGGCGTTCATGGCCACAAGCACATCGCACTCATCGCCTGGCGTAAAAATCCTATCGCTACTAAACCTAAGTTGATACCCACTCACACCTGGCAGTGTGCCTATTGGGGCACGTATCTCTGCAGGAAAATCTGGAAAAGTAGCCAAATCCAACCCAAGCATAGCGCTATTATTGGTAAACTGTGTGCCTGTAAGTTGCATGCCATCACCACTATCGCCTGCAAATTTTATGACAACTTCTTGTAAAACTTCTTGTGTATCTGCCATGGTTGCTTATTGCTGTTAATTTGGTTGTAAAGGTAGTAAAACCTAAATCAATTAAGAATTTGAAGTTAATGGTTTACATAATTGAATACCTTGGAAATTATAGGCTAAAATATTAAACTAAGAAAATTATCAAAAAAATACTAAATAAATTAGTTGTTTATAAAAAATATTCCATAGTTTTGTTTCAGAATTTATATTTACACGCAAAACAAGATACATCACTTAAAAAAAACAAACACATGAGCGCAACAGAAAAAAACAGCAAAATTGAGAATGCAGAGAAAGCAGAAAAGTTTAAAGCCCTTAAACTTACCATGGACAAAATTGATAAAGATTATGGTAAGGGTTCGGTAATGTTGATGGGAGATAAAGGAGTAGTGGAGCAAGAAGTTATTTCAACAGGGTCGATAGGATTGGATGTAGCACTTGGCATTGGCGGTTTACCAAAAGGAAGGGTAATAGAAATTTATGGTCCAGAATCTAGCGGTAAAACAACACTAGCTATACATGTAATAGCAGAGGCACAAAAAAAAGGTGGTATGTGTGCATTTATAGATGCAGAGCATGCATTCGATAGCAACTATGCACAAAAATTGGGAGTTGATATTGATAATCTTTTAATTTCTCAACCAGATTATGGTGAACAAGCATTAGAAATTGCGGATAGATTAATTCTTAGTGGTGCTTTAGATGTAGTAGTGATTGACTCAGTGGCCGCACTTGTACCAAAAAGTGAATTGGAAGGTGAAATGGGTGATAGCAAAATGGGCTTGCATGCTCGTTTAATGAGCCAAGCATTGAGAAAACTTACCGCTACCATTAATAAAACTGGTACCATTTGTATTTTCATAAATCAATTGAGAGAAAAAATTGGTGTTATGTTTGGTAATCCAGAAACGACCACTGGTGGTAATGCATTAAAATTTTATGCATCGGTTCGTTTAGATATTCGCCGTATGGCACAAATAAAAGATGGTGATGAAATAACGGGTAACCATATAAAAGTAAAAGTGGTAAAAAATAAAGTAGCACCGCCTTTCCGTATTGCTGAGTTTGATATTGTTTACGGAGAAGGGATTTCTAAATCTGGCGAAATCGTAGATATGGGCGTAGAGCTTGGTATTGTACAAAAAAGTGGAAGTTGGTTTAGTTATAATGGCGATAAGCTAGGGCAAGGTAGAGAGTCCGTAAAGCAACTTATGATAGACAACCCTGCTTTGGGCACTGAAATTGAAGAAAAAATAAGAGAAAAAATAAAAGAAAATAAAGGAGAGGCTGTTGCAGCAGAATAATATTTTGTTAATGAAGGTTAGGGTTAGTAAGTAAAAAAACCGTCTTTTTGCTAAGACGGTTTTTTTATTGTTGAAACAAAAGATTAAATCTAGGAAAGATGCTTAAGACAAAGTCTTAATCGTTTTTCCAATCATCTTTCCATTGTACCATATTTGTAAAGTATAATCGCCTTTTATAAAATTATCGGGAGTAAGAGAAAAATTTAGTTGCTTCTCATCAAGTGTTCGCTCAAAAGAAATTTTATGCGAATAAACCTTTTTACCATCTTTGGTTTCAAAAATTCCCGATTCCCAAGCTGAATTTTTTACTACTTTTCCATCGGGTTGCAATACAACAATTATCACTTCGGGATTGGCATTCTTAGAAATATTTTTTAAAGAAAAAGTACCGATTATTTTTTCGGCTTCGTCGGCTGCATCTGTTTCTTGCTCTTTATTATTATTATTTACAACCGTAAACAAATGTAACCCTGCAGCAATAGTTGTTACTAAATTATTGGCAGGACGATTTTCATTTATAGTAGGCTTTTCAGAAAAAGTAGGAGTGTAAGTAGAAACGCTGTTGTTTTTATTGGCAGCCATTAGCTGTTGTAGAAGCACTTGTAATCTTCTATTCTCCGACTCTACTCCAGTAAAACGATTTTGCAAAATAGCTACTTTAAGTTGTAACTCTTCTATCTTAAGTTTTGCATTGGCAAGGTTTGCATCATTGGTTTGATCTTTTAAAAGCGCAGTAATCTCTGCCCTTAAAGTATTTACATCCGCTAACTTTATTTGAGCATCTTTATCTGAAGCAAGTTGTGCATCTAACTTTAAATTATTATCAATATCATTTAAAGTATTACTATATATTTTTTGCAAAGAATCTCTTTCTGCTATTTTTTTTAATGGAACATTAGCTGCAAGATTAGGCGTAGTTGAATTTGGCGTTTTTATAAAATATTTATAAGTCGAGATAACCAGTATTATTGAGGAAACAATAAGTAATACAATAGAAGCATTTAATAATTTCTCGTATTTATCTTCTCGCATTTGTAAAATATTAGTTTTAACTGCGGAGATTCATAAAGCACTGGAGTTATAAAGATGAGAAAATATTTTAACAAATATTATTTTACTTTACTTTAATTATTTACTGCTTGGTTTACGTAAGCCGAAATCCAACCTACTTGACCATTTTTTACTAAGAAAAAATGCTTTTTTTCTTGGGTTCCTTCAAACTGTCTTACAATTTTTAAAAGCAAACCCGCACCAGCCATTAAAGATTTTTGATCAAAAACTTTGTGAATTCTTTGAGCTTCAAAAGCAATAGCAGCCTTGTTGGTCACATTATTTCCAAGATTAAGTACCAAATTTTCTGGTAAAAGAGAATTGTAATTATTTGCAAGCCTATCATTAAATTTTACAAGGTCTTCGTAAGTAACCGGTACTACACTATTTTCCAAAAGCTCAGGATACAATAAAGTAGAAACAGACCAAGCAATACCACCACTAAAAGCGAAATTGTCATTCATGTTATATGCACCACTTTCATTTACTGCATATATAATTTCATTATCTGGATCACCCGCCAATACTCTATTCAATTGCTTTTTATAATTGGCTACAGTTTTATCTTCTTCTGTTCTTTTCTCTGTTGCGTTAGCAATTGTTTTTGTACCCCAGTTAAGCAAAAAAAGCTTTAATTCTTTGGTATTGCCATTTTTAAAATAACCACCTTTAGTATTTCCACTTCCAATATCTATTAAAAAAGTATTGTAGCGCCTAGATTCTGGTACAATACCAATATGCGATAACCTTGCCTCGCCCATAGCATCAATAATTGGCACCTCTCTTAATGGTTCATTTATTAAAAGCTTAAAAGAATCCAATAAAATTTTAATAAGATTTGTTTTCTTTTCTTTTTCTGCTTGCCCTTTAATACCACTGCTTACAACTGCATATATTTTTGAAGATGGAATACCATAATTATTGAGTGCATAATCAAATAAGCCTTTCATCCCTTTTAGTGTTGCAGAAGATGAAGCAGGAGTGAACGATATAAAATCTGTATTTACAGAAGTATCTTTAATAGCAGTAAATACTCCAGTTACACCACCATTTTTTCCCATTTCTATAATACTTAATTTTACTCCCTTTGCACCCACATCTATACCTGCATATAAATTAGATTTAGAATTATTAGGGAAAGTTATTCTTTTTGTAGCTACACGTATTTGGCCACCAGAAGTAGATTGCACAACCGAGTTGGTTTGAACAACTTCATTTGTTTGAGCATTTGTATTTAAAAATGAAAATACAAGTGAAATAGCTATAATTGTGTAATTTAACTTTAAATGCATATAAGAGATTTAATGTAAAATTAAACGAAAAAATTAGAATATTATTGTAACACTACTCTATTTTCGAATAAATTGATATACAACAGATTAAATTAAATCACTGTTTATACTCAAAATTGACCCTTTACCTCATTTCCCCTTTAACAAAATCAATCAACACTTTTATCTTTTCCGGACTAAAATCAAATTCCAAACCAGCAGCTTTGTACAACTCAGGCAATGTTTTTGTACCGCCAAGGCTAAGCGCTATACAATAATTATTCAATGCTTTTTCTGCATTTTCTTTGTACTGCATCCACATACCAATAGCACCAAGCTGTGCAATTCCATATTCAATATAATAAAAAGGCACTTCGTATAAATGTAGTTGTCGCTGCCAAGCATTGTGCCTAAAGGGTTCTAGCCCGTTGTAATCAATTACATCATCTGTAAACTCTGCCACTATAGCCACCCATGCAGCTGTGCGCTCCTCATGTGTATGTGTAGCGTGCTCATACACCCAATGTTGAAATTTATCTATAATCGCAATCCAAGGAAAAATCGTAATTACCCTTTCTAGCTGATGCTCTTTTGCTCTAGCAAGATCATCTGCGTTATCAAAAAATGTTTCCCAAGCTGTCATACTAAATAATTCCATAGCCATACTTGCTACTTCAGCAATTTCCATTGGATATTCTTTAAAACCAGTAAGCGGTAAAGGATGCGCCAAAAAAGAATGTATAGCATGCCCGCCTTCGTGCACCATTGTTGTTACATCGCTCATTTGCCCAGCGGCATTCATAAAAATAAATGGTGCACCACTTTCTGCCAGCGGGCAATTATAACCACCAGGCGATTTTCCTTTTCTGCTTTCCAAATCCATGTGTTGCATATCTTTCATGCGCTGCAAACATTCTCCAAAAAATGGACGCAATTTTGTAAAACACTCAACCGATTTTTGCAATAATTCCTCTCCCGTTTTAAAAGGACGAAGCGGTTTTGTGCCAGCAGGCTCTGCATCTAAATCCCATGGGCGAAGGGTTTTCAAACCAAGTTTTTCTTTTTTCTTTTTATAAATTTCATTTACAAGCGGCATTACATATTGCTTTACTGCTTCATGAAATCTAAAACAATCTTCTTTTGTATAATCAAACCTACCTAGCTCTTTAAAACGATAATCTCTATAATTATCAAAGCCTGCATTCATGGCTTCTTTGTTGCGCAAGCCTATTAATGTATCATACAATTCGTTCAACTTTTCTTTCTCATCAAGCCTGCGAGCTTGTATTTTTCTATACACTTCTTCACGCAAATTTCTATCCTCATTTTCTAAAAACTTTGCTGCTTGTTGCAATGTAAATTCTTCTCCGTTCACGGTTACCATCATGGCGCCAGTAATCTGTCCGTATTGTTGTTGTAATACAGATATTTCTGCTTGCAACGGAATATTTTCTTCTCTAAATAATTCAATATTTTTTTTTGTGCTACGTATGTATGTATAATATTTGGCTTCATCTAACTCACTCAAAAAAGTTGATGCTAATAATTTTTTATTCAATGCATCGCCATAAGGTTTTATATGCGGCTCTATTTCGGTACAATAAAAATTAAAAGCATCTTCCAATGCTTTATTTTCATTATCGCATGTCATTTTTATTTGTCGCCAGCAAGCATCTTCATTTACGGCGGCTTCAAGTTCGCTCATATCGAGCAACCATTTTTCTAAACTTTCTTTGCTTGTAATTTCTCTTTCGAGCAATTTTTTAAAATATGGCTCAAGTGCCACCCAATCTGTAACAACAAAATCTTGTGGGAGAAAATGGCGTTCTATTTTTTTTATATCTGCTGTGTACATTGTATAGATTTTAGATTGTTAGACACTAGATGTTAGATTAGGATTTGGGGCTGTGAGCTTAAGAACTTTTCTCTACATTTGATCGGGCTATTCGCTACAATCTTTTTTCTCGTTCCTCGAAAAAAGGATTTTCGCTTCTATCCCGCAGCCCATCATCAGTATATCTTTATTCATCTTTTATCGATTACAGTCCATGGGTTTCACCCATGGTTAATAAAATTAAACCCCTTCGGGGTTTGTTGCAAAAAGAAATTTCATTTAGCCATCTACAAAATGCAGGTAGCTAAATGAAACACAAATTGCAAAATGCAAATCTTAAATCAAAATTCTTAAATCATAAATCTCTTACGCCATCTTCCTCGGTGTGTTTATTTTTTTTGCAGGGCCACTTTTTATAGCTGCTGCTTTTGGAGTAACTGATTTCGTAGCTGCTTTCTTTTCTACCACAGGTTTTTCCTCGCCTGCTACTACTTCTTCTCCTTCAGCTTGTTCAGATAATTTAATTTCTATTCCTGCTTTATCCAAAATATCCGACCACTTCACCATTTTCTTCATATCGCTTGCATACACTCTTTCAAAATCCATAGCAGGATACACTTTTTCAAAGTAAGTTCTTATGGCAGCATTATCAGCTTTTCCATCTGGCCTAGCAACTTTACTTACCTTCATAGCCAAAAACACTTCTATAAGATTTACATTATCTTCTTTTGTAAAAATTTCTATGCTTTCCAAATGCGAAAAACTATGAATACGGTTGCTTACAAACTTTGTAGATTTATCTTCTAACGAACGTACAATGCCGCCATCTGCCTTCGAAGAAACCAATTCGTACAAACCACCTAAGCCTGTAACCGATACTATTTTATTATAACTCATAAAACCAAAAATTTAGGAGTGCAATTTAGCTTATTAAAAATTAAAACCCACATAAGGTTAATTTTTTAACTCATTTTATAATAAAAATTGTTTTTTATGTAAATTCTTTATTGTCATAATTATCAAACCTATGTTCATAAAGGGTTTATGCTATTATTTCAAAAAATTTTCACCTAAGCATTGTTCAAAACAGCTATTTTATTTTTTTTAAAATAATATCAATAAAAAATAATAAATTACACTTTCTAAAATTAACGAATAATGAAAAAACAATTCTTCTTTGCTTTATTTGCATTGGCAATAGTTACTACTAATGTAAATGCACAACAAGTAGCGGCTGCTTTAAAAGCCGAGCAAACAACCGAAAAGAAAGAGCCAAATGCGCTTACCAAATTAGCTTTATTAAAATTATCGGCAGCTGGCATTTCCAATGAACAATTGGCAAAAGCATACCCAGTATTTTTTGAATATTATGTTACAAAGAAAAAAGTAGATGAGCAAATTGCTGTTGGCGAAAACAAAAATGCTGTAGACGTAGAATATGCTAAATTGATGAAAAACAGAGATGAAAAACTAAGTGAAATTTTATCTCAAAAAGAAATGAAAAGCTTTAAAAATAAATTTGAAAAAGAATTAGCCGAAGGAGAAACTAAATAATAATGCTAATCAAGTATCATAAAAAATGCCCTTCTAAAAAAAGAAGGGCATTTTAATTTTATATTTTTTGTTCTTCCAAAACCTTATCTATTCTATCTTTCAGTGTTTCATAATCTGTGTAGCCTCGTGCTACCATCTGAAATTTTGTATCGCCAGTTTGTACAAATACGCATGGGAACCCAGTTACTTGCAATTGTTTCATTAATGCAAATTCGTAATAAGCCATTTCTTTATACGCTTCGCTTTTTAGCTTTTCGTAAAACGTTTCTGCTTGTATGCTGTATTTTTCTAAGAGATGACGATACGCTTCATCATCGGTTAAATCTCTTCCCTCGTTGTGCAAAGCATTTTGCAAATCACAGGCAAATTCTACAGCCCGATCTGGATAAAATTCTTTAAAAATACACATTGCAATAGCAGGTTTTTCAGAGTTGGGATACCAATCACTTTCCTCAGGATTTTTTATATGCCACAAATAATCTTCGCCAAACTTTACGCCTGTTAGTTCTTCTACATTTTTATATGCTCCCAAAATAAAACTTGCCGAAACCCTTATATGCGTTGGCTTTTGGGGTAGCACCATGCCGCCACTCAACACATCAACCGGCATTACATCTTTATATGTTTCAGTAATTTTTTTTATAATAGGGCTAAAGCCATAGCACCATCCGCAGTAAGCATCGTAGCAGTAAATAATAGACATGAGATTTATAGATTTTAGACACAAGACATGAAGCTTGTATCAATATTTAAATTAATAATAAAAAACAGCTCGATAGAAAAATAAAGAATTCAAAAAACAAAAACCAAATCTTGTGTCTAAAATCTAACAGTCTATCATCTAATTTTAATGCGCCATCAACCAATTATCACCACTACCCAATTCTGCTTCTACAGGTACATCGTTTGGTAATTGCAATGCCGATTTCATATTTTGTAAAATAACTGGTTTTATTTTTTCTAGTTCATCTTTGTGCACGTCAAAAACCAATTCATCGTGCACTTGCAAGAGCATTTTACTTTTAAAATTTCCTGCTTTAAGGGCTGCATGTATTTTTATCATGGCAAGCTTTATCATATCAGCTGCTGTGCCTTGTATGGGAGAATTAATAGCATTTCTTTCTGCAAAACCACGTACCGTAAAGTTGGCGCTAGTAATATCTTTTAACCAACGCTTACGCCCCATCAGTGTTTCCACATACCCGTTTTCTCTACAAAAATTTATCGTATCATCCATATACTTTTGTATGCTTGGGAATTCTTTTTTGTAGTTATCTATAATTTCTTTTGCTTCTGTTCTGCTAATGCCTAAATTTTCTGCAAGTCCAAATGCACCTTGACCATATATGATACCAAAGTTTACACTCTTGGCTTTGTAACGCATTTCTTTTGTTACATCTTTTTCTTCTACAGCAAAAACTTTTGCGGCTGTGGCGGTATGAATATCTTTTCCTGTTTTAAAAGCTTCGCACATATTTACATCTCCACTTATTGCTGCTACCACACGCAATTCTATTTGAGAATAATCTGCGGAAACGAGTACATGATTTTCATCTCTTGGCACAAATGCTTTTCGTATTTCTTTTCCTTTGGTAGTACGTATGGGTATGTTTTGCAAATTAGGATTGGTGCTACTTAGCCTGCCTGTAACCGCCACCGCTTGCGCATAGTTGGTATGCACACGACCCGTGCGTGTGTTCATCAACACAGGAAAAGCATCTACATATGTACTACGCAATTTTGTGAGTTCTCTAAAAGTTAATATCTCTTCGCAAATTGGATTATTGTTTGCCAACTTTGCTAATATATCTTCCCCAGTAGCATACTGTCCTGTTTTTGTTTTCTTTGCTTTTGGGTCTAGTTGCATTTTTTCAAACAATACTTCACCTAATTGTTTTGGGCTTGCTAAATTAAAACGTACACCCGCTGTTTCATATACTTTTTCTTCGGCTGCCTTCGCTTCTATTTCTAATTCTTTCGAATAGGTTTTTAGAAAATCCATATCAATTCTTATACCTTCAAATTCCATATCGGTAAGCACTTTCACCAAAGGGTTTTCTACTTCGTAAAAAACTTTTTCTACTGCCTTTGCTTTTAACTGCGGTAGAAAAATATTTTTTAATTGTAATGTAATATCAGCATCTTCTGCAGCATATTCTTTTGCCTCTTCTATTTCCACTTGGCGCATGGTGCCTTGTGTTTTGCCTTTTTTACCAATAAGTGATTCTATACTTACTGGTACATATCCCAAATATTTTGTACTCAGCAAATCCATACTGCGCTTACCATCTGGCTCTATAACATAATGTGCCAACATGGTATCAAAAATATTTCCTGCTAAAGTATAACCATACCATTTTAGCATGAGCAAATCATATTTTAAATTTTGCCCTATCCAGGTTTTGCTCGTATCGTTAAATAATGGTTTAAATTTTTCTAAAATAGCAAGCGTTTCATTTCTATCTTCTGGGCATGGCACATAATAACCTTCGGTAGTTTTTACTGCAAAACTTAATCCTACCAAATCTGCTTGGTTGGCATCAATATGCGTAGTTTCTGTATCAAAACATATTTCTGCAAATTTATTTAGTTCCTCTAATAATTTTTTTATTTCAACATCTGTTTGCACTAACATATAATTGTGCGCTGTGTTGCCAATATGTTTATCTGCAATCATTATTGGCTCAGCATCTTCATCATCATTTTCTGTAGTGGTAGAAACTTCTGAAGCAGGCATTACATTTCCAAACAAATCCATTTGCCCAATGGCTGCTGCTTTTATTTCTTTTGGAGAAGAGCTTGCAGCTGTGATTTGTCGTCCGTTGTCCGTTGTCACTGCAACTTTCTTCCCCAAGATCCGCTCTCCCATTGTTTTAAATTCCAGCATCGTAAACACTTCTTCCAGCGCTTCTTTATTCATTTCTTTCAGTCGGAAATTTTCTTCATGAAATTCTACCGGCACATCCAAAATAATGGTGGCTAATTTTTTGCTCATGATGGCATTCTCTTTTCCAGCTTTTATTTTTTCGCCTATTGCACCTTTTATATTTTCAGCATTGTCTAAAATATTTTCTAACGTATCATATTCTAGTAACAATTTAGCAGCTGTTTTTTCGCCCACACCTTTTATACCAGGTATGTTATCAACCGCATCGCCCATCAATCCTAAAATATCTATTACTTGGTCTACTCTTTTTAT
>JAYSOC010000064.1:0-2300 GCA_043723285.1 Ferruginibacter sp.
GTGGGAGAAGCAGTTATCTTGGAATAGAAGTACCCATTGCCAAAGGATTAATGATAGATAAACGAAGGGCATTTTTACAACAAGCAATAATAGCTGTACAACAAAATACTGCACAGCGCAGGGCTTTAATGAACGATCTTTTGCTTGAGGCTTATGTTGGCTATTACCAATGGGCAGGCGCATACAGATTGTACAATATATACAACAGCTATGTGCAAGTAAGCAACGATAGGCTACGATTGGCAAAAACGCTAAACGCCAATGGTGATAGGGCTTTGATGGATACTGTAGAAGCATTTACTCAGTTACAAAATTTTCAATTATTACAAGGAGAAGCATCCATAAAATTGACTAGTGGCATTTTAGATCTGAATAATTTTATTTGGGATGGCAGAGGTATTGCACAAAACATAGCAGCGTATGTTGTGCCTGATACAACCATTTTTAGCAATAATACTTCATCAAAAATATTGATAGACTTATTACAAACGAGTGCTTTGCAAAACCCCATATTGCAACAATATAAATTTAAAATAGATGGCTTACAAGTAGAGCGAAAATTAAAATATCAAAATTTATTACCGACTATAAATCTTAAAGGGAATATTTTAAACAGAGATTATTATGCACTAAAAAATTTCGGTTCATCATTACTAGACAACAATAACCGTTGGGGAATAGAAATAAAAGTACCATTACGCTTTAGGGAAGGACGTGGAGAATATCGTTTGGCAAAACTTAAAATAGAAGAATCTAATCTTGAATTAAAACAAAAAACACAGGAGATAGATAATAAAATAAAAGACTATTACAATCAATTTTTATTGTTGCAAAAACAATTGGAAACAGCCAGTGATGCATTTAAAAATTATAATAGTTTACTGAGAAATGAAACACTTCGTTTTAATAATGGAGAAAGCAGCTTATTTATAGTGAATACTAGAGAAAATAAAGTTTTAGAAATACAGCAAAAAATTATTGAAATACAAGTAAAACTATTAAAGGCAAAATATAGTTTGGATTGGGCTGCTGGGTTGTTTCAGTAAAATAAATGTTATCCTATCTTTGCTACATGCTAAAAATAAGTAACCGTGGCATTCACATGCCTGCATCGCCTATACGTAAGTTGGTACCATTTGCAGAAGCTGCAAAAAAAAGAGGGACTAAAGTTTATCACCTAAACATTGGGCAGCCAGATATAGTAACGCCACAAAGTTGTATAGATGCAGTAAAAAATTGTGATGTGCATGTGCTCGCTTACAGCCATAGCGCAGGTAATGAAAGCTACAGAAAAAAATTAGTTCAGTATTATGCTAAAAATAATATAGATGTAACATCAGAAGAAATTATTGTAACCACTGGTGGAAGTGAAGCCATATCATTTGGTTTTATGGCATGCCTTGATGCGGGAGATGAAGTAGTAATACCAGAACCATTTTATGCAAACTACAATGGCTTTGCTGTGCAAGCAGATGTAAAAGTTGTACCAATTGGTAGTAAAATAGAAACTGGTTTTGCCCTGCCACCAATTGAAGATTTTGAAAAAGCCATTACCCCAAAAACAAAAGCCATTGTGGTTTGTAACCCAAATAATCCAACGGGATATTTATATAGTGCTGCCGAAATGGAAACGCTAAAAGAAATTGTAATAAAGCATAATTTATTTTTATTTGCAGATGAAGCTTACCGTGAATTTTGTTACGAAGGCACACATACAAGTGCCATGCATTTAAAAGGTGCAGAGCAACATGTGATTTTGATGGATACGATAAGCAAACGCTACAGTGCATGTGGTGGACGTATTGGTGCATTTGTTACAAAAAATAAAGAGGTTTTAAATACTGCAATGAAATTTGCACAATGCAGGTTAAGTCCACCCTACTATGCGCAAGTATTGGGAGAAGCAGCTGTAGATTTACCCGATAACTATTTTGATACAACAAAAGCTGAATACAAACTTCGTAGAGATACCCTAGTAAAATTGCTCAATGAAATTGATGGTGTATTTTGCCCTAACCCTGGTGGTGCATTTTATGCAATGGCTAAATTACCAATTGACGATAGCGATAAATTTTGCCAATGGTTGCTAGAAGAATTTTCTTATAATGGCAGTACTGTAATGATGGCACCAGCTACTGGTTTTTATGCTACGCCAGGTTTAGGAAAAGATGAAGTACGTATGGCATATGTGTTAAATGTAGAATCTATTATTGCTGCTGCGGAATGTTTGAAAGAAGCATTGAAAATTTATCCAGGGAGGAAATAAGTTTTTCATATTTTTTTGCCACGAATTACACTAA
>JAYSOC010000065.1:0-2298 GCA_043723285.1 Ferruginibacter sp.
ACAGCTAATATTACAAAAGAGAATATTAAAAAAACTTGTGGGTTTAAATATATTTTCTCAGAAACAATTTGGACTAATTAATATTTATAATTGGTATTAAAGAACGTTTCGTGGGACAAGAACCTTGGCTTTGAAACAAAAAAATCCCGATCATCATTACAACAATCGGGACTTTTAAAAATATAAAAATAAGCCTAAGCCAACTCTGCATTCATACTTTTACTGACACGCTTACGTGCATCTTCATCTAAAATTGTTTTGCGAAGACGAATGCTTTTTGGTGTTACTTCTATACACTCATCGCCTTGTATGTACTCCATACACTCTTCTAAACTCATTTGAATTTTTGGTGCTGCTTTACTAGCATCATCAGTACCACTTGCACGGTGATTGGTCAATTTTTTTGCTTCCGTTGCATTCACTACTAAATCGCCTGGCTTAATGTGCTCTGCAATAATTTGACCTACATAAACTTCTTCTCCTGGATCCACAAAAAAGCGTCCACGATCTTGCAATTTATCTACAGAATATCCTGTAGTACGCTCCGTCGTTTTGCTAAGCAATACGCCATTGTTACGCCCTGGTATTGGGCCTTTCCATGGTTTGTATTCTGTAAAACGATGTGCCATTACAGCCTCACCTGCAGTACCGGTAAGCATGGTGCTACGCAAGCCTATCAGCCCACGAGATGGAATATCAAACTCCAAATGTTGCATGGTGCCTTTTGTTTCCATAATCAACATTTCTCCTTTGCGTTGTGTAACTAAGTCAATTACTTTACCACTATATTCTGCTGGTACGTCCACCACCAAATTTTCATATGGCTCATTTTTTGCACCGTCGATATGTTTTACCAATACTTGTGGCTGACCAACAGTAAGCTCAAAACCTTCTCTACGCATGGTTTCTATTAAAATACCAAGGTGAAGAATACCTCTACCAAATACCAAGAAACTATCTGCACCATCTGTATCTTCTACACGCAATGCAAGATTTTTTTCTGTTTCCTTCATCAATCTATCTCTAAGATGGCGACTCGTTACAAACTTACCTTCTTTACCAAAAAACGGTGAGTTGTTAATGCTGAACAACATACTCATCGTAGGCTCATCCACACTAATTAACGGCAATGCTTCAGGGTTTTCAGCATCAGCAATGGTATCGCCAATGTTAAATTCTTCTAAGCCTACTACTGCACAAATATCGCCTGCTATTACTTCTGTTACTTTCTTTTTGCCCATGCCTTCAAAAACATAAAGCTCTTTTATTTTCATTTTTTTGATGCTACCATCGGCTTGCATCAATGCTATTTGCTGACCTTCTTTTACCACACCTCTCGCTACTTTACCTACCGCAATACGACCAAGGAAAGATGAATAATCCAGAGAAGTAATTTGCATTTGCAAATACCCTTCGTTTACTTTTGGCTCTGGTACATATTTAATAACACCATCTAACAATGGGAAAATGTTGTCAATTTGTGTTAATGAATCATTGAACCAACCGTTTTTGCCCGAACCATAAAATGTTGGGAAATCCAATTGCTCTTCGGTAGCATCTAGGTTAAAAAATAATTCGAAAACTGCATCATGTACTTCATCTGGTCTGCAGTTTTCTTTATCTACTTTATTTATTACTACCATTGGCTTAAGGCCTAATGCTAATGCTTTTTGTAATACAAAACGAGTTTGAGGCATTGGCCCTTCAAACGCATCTACTAATAATACAACACCATCTGCCATTTTTAAAACTCTCTCAACCTCACCACCAAAATCACTATGCCCTGGAGTATCTATTACATTTATTTTTGTACCGTTATAAACAACAGCAGCATTTTTACTAAAAATTGTAATACCTCTTTCTCTTTCAAGATCGTTGCTGTCCATTATTAAATCTCCAGTTTCTTGATTGTCTCTAAATACTTTTGTAGAGTGTAAAATCTTGTCTACCAATGTAGTTTTACCGTGATCTACGTGGGCAATAATTGCGATGTTGCGTATGTTCATTTGTTGTTTTTTTATGCCTAAAATTGCCTAGGCCTTGTTTTGAGGGTGCAAAAGTAGTCTTTTTTGCTGGTATAGCAAGCCAAATAGACTAAACAGTGTAATGCTAAACTGTTAAATATTTATAATAATAGCTATTTTAAGAAAATGGTTTTATGGAAAGGTTTAATTTATGTACTACGATAAGTTTTTATTGTATTTATTGAAAATCTAATATGGATGTAAACCAGTAAATAAAATAACTTTGTAAAAAAAATACCATGCAATACAATAACCTAACCCCCGAGGAAGCTTA
>JAYSOC010000066.1:0-2296 GCA_043723285.1 Ferruginibacter sp.
GCCCCGTTTTTTCTTCAAAACGACGCATCAATAACATCAATTCGTACCAGTATAGGTAAGTTTCTTTAGAAAACTTTGTTGCCAAATCAGTAGTTTTTAGGTTGCAAATATAGGAAATAACATTTTAGATTGATGATGTAATATTTAAGATTAAAACTTAGCCAAATTATACCCAATTTATACAAATACAGTTTGGGCGTGCCCGCTTTGCCGCAGTTCATTTTGCTCATACCATACTGTGATATAGTTAAGATTATTTAATTTTGCGGCAAAGCGGTCGGGCTTTCCGTTACAATCTTTTTTTTCGTTCCTCAAAAAAAGGATTTCCACTACAATCCCTCACGCAGGTGAGCGCTACACTTTTTTTTGCACTCCTTTAATCTTAAAATAAAATACAAAAGTTTTTGATAACCCAAAAATCTTTCATATTATTTAAACAATCATAAATCTTAAATCAAAAATTGTAAATATTATCTTTGCCCTACATGCTTCGCCTTACCAAAATATCGCTTACACATTTCAAAAATTACGACTTCTCTACTTTTGAGTTTAGTAAAAATATAATTGGCATTTGCGGGCTCAATGGCATTGGCAAAACCAATTTGCTAGATGCTATCTATTATTGCTGCTTTACCAAAAGTTATTTTACTGCCACAGATACGCTCAATGTAAATTTTGAAAAAGAAGGGTTTAGATTAGAAGCCAATTTTGACAACAACAACGAATCTCAAAAAATAATTTGCATAAACAGAGGTGTCAGCAAAAAAGAATTTTCGGTAAACGATGTGCAGTACGATAAATTGGCTAAACATATTGGTACTTTACCTGCGGTTATTATTGCGCCAGATGATGTAGAAATAATCGTAGGTGGTAGTGAAGGCAGACGAAGATATTTGGATACCGTTATTTGCCAGCTCGATAATGATTATTTGCAACAACTCATTATGTACAACAAGGTGATGCTACAACGCAATAGTTTGCTAAAACGTTTTGCTGAGCAAGGAAGTATGGATAAACCATTATTAGAAATATTAGATGCACAACTAATTGCACCTGGCAAAATCATTTTTGAAAAACGTACTTTATATACACAAAAATTAATTCCACTTATCGAATCTTTCTATCATCGCATAGCTGATAACAATGAAGAAATAAAATTTAATTACAGTAGCCATTTACAAAAAGAAAGCTTTGAAAACTTGCTCACACGTACGCATGAGCGTGACCGTATGCTACAACGTACCAGCGCTGGCATACACAAAGATGATATTCAGTTTGAATTAAATGGGCAACCTTTTAAAACCATTGCAAGCCAAGGACAAAGAAAAAGTTTATTGTTTGCACTAAAGCTTGCGCAATACCAATTGTTAAAAGATTACAAATCGTTTTCCCCAATTTTGTTGTTAGACGATGTATTTGAAAAACTAGATGAAAAACGTATGCACCGTCTGCTGCATTGGGTTTGCAAAGAAAACGAAGGGCAGGTTTTTATAACCGATACCCATAAAAGTAGATTGATTCATATTTTTGAACAATTAAAAATTGATGGACAAATAATAGAATTGTAAATTTGAATTATGGCAGAATTATCTATTGGCGAAGCACTACAAGCATTTCTAAAAAAAAGCAAGCTAAGAACAGGCGTACAAGCCGTGCAAATAGGTGAAGTATGGGAAAAGATAATGGGCAAAACCGTAGCTAAGTACACCGATAAATTACAAATAATTGGTTCTACGCTTTTTGTTACTACCACCATAGCACCACTTAAAAACGAATTGCTTTACCAAAAAGAAAAAATAATCGAATTGGTAAATGAAGCGTTGGGCGATAAGGTGATAAAGGAAGTGGTGGTTAAGTAATTTTTATTTTGGTTGTTGCGCTTGTGGTCTTTGCGGTCTTTTCAAACTATCTTCTGGATATTGCGCTTTTATACTATCCCGCAAAAGATTTACCCAATTGGCTATACTTGTTTTTTGTGCAGCAGATAATTTTGCCTTGCCATGTATGAGTGTATAAGAACTCAATGGCATTCCACCTTCTTCAATTTCTCCATTTATTTCTTCTAGTTTTCTAAATTGCTTTCCTATGCGGTAAGATGTAAATTCGTTAAAATTTAATTTGCTTTTTCCCTCTTCAATATGATCTGCGAGCCACCATGACACCGGTTGAATATTATTGTACCAAGGATATTTTGAATTGTTACTATGGCAGTCGTAGCAGCTTGTTTGCAGCGATGCCATAACATCGGCAGGTACTGTATATTTTGTAGTAATATCATTTGCACTTAGGCTGGCAG
>JAYSOC010000067.1:0-2296 GCA_043723285.1 Ferruginibacter sp.
AGCATTATACAAACAAACCTACATTGGGAAAACAAAGCTGCCAATTTGCGTATGCTTGAAGATAAAATAAAAAACAGAGAAGAACCCACTGAAATTGTAGTATTACCCGAAATGTTTACTACAGGGTTTTCTATGAACCCCGCTGCATTTGCAGAAACAATGGATGATGAAACCGTGGCGTGGATGAAAAAAATTGCCGCCGAAGAAAAAATAATTCTTACAGGAAGTGTAATTATAAAAGAAGACAATAAATATTTTAATAGGCTAATTTGGATGTTGCCTAACGGACAATATGGCCATTATGATAAACGTCATTTATTCGGTTTTGCAAAAGAAGATGAACATTATAATGCTGGCAATAAAAGATTAATAGCACAAGCTAAAGGCTGGAAAATAAATTTGCAAGTGTGTTACGATTTGCGTTTCCCAATTTGGGCTAGGCAACAACCCAACGAAAATAAAGAACCAGAGTTTGATATTTTAATCTATGTAGCCAACTGGCCCGAGCGCCGCAGCCATGCATGGAAAACATTGCTTTGTGCAAGAGCAATAGAAAACCAATGTTATGTAATTGGCGTAAACCGTGTGGGAGATGATGGCAATAAAATTTATCATAGCGGCAACTCTATGATTATAGATCCGCTTGGGCAAGTGCTGTATCACAAAGCAGACGATGAAGATATGTTTACAATTACTTTAGAAAAAGAAAACTTATTAGAAGTAAGAAATAAATTTCCTTTTTTAAAAGACGCTGATAAATTTATAATTAATAACGAATAATTAATAAGGTCTTAAGATAGGAACTTTTTTTAAAACATAAATTACCATTCAAGCAAAAACTGTGTATTGAAAAAATTGTTAATTATTAATTGTAGAATTATTAATTAATCCTCTCACCACTTCCATTTTTTTATCATACCCTTTTAATAACGCATCGTAGCTTGGTGGCACAAGCACATCCGGTATTACGCCAGTGCCCTTTGTTTGCCCATGATTTGTTTGCACCAATTTAAATAGCGGCAAACGTACACGCACACCTGTTTTTGGCAATGTTAAATTGGGTATCATAATACCACTGTTGCCATACCAACCGCCGCCAGTTTCTTCACCTAATAATGTAATACCTTGTTGCCCTTTTACTGCATTACAAAAAAGAGTAGAGGCCGAAAATGTAGGGCCGCTTGTAATTACATACACGTTACCATCGTAACTATTTTTCTTTGGTTGGTAAAAATGTTTTTCCATTCGGCGAATATGATAATTGCCATCTTCGCCTTTTCGAGAGGAGAAAAACATTTGAATATTATTTAATTTCCCCCCTTTGATATATTTAGAAAATTTACCAAGCCCTCGTGAATGTGTATAAAGCGAATCCGCAATTTTAAATGGCTGACGAGAAATATATTTTGTAAGCAAGGTGCTCATGCCAACCCTGCCACCCCCATTGTTTCTAATATCGAGCACCAAGTTTGTTATATTTTTATTTTTCAATTGCCTAAACGAACGGCGAAAAAACCTTCTCAAATGCCCATCAGAAAAAGTATTTAAAATAAGCGTAGCAAAAGTTTTTGTACTATCTATTTTAAGCGAACGGGAATCTAATAATTTTTGCGACCTTGGTATTTTTATTTTTTTAATAGTGGTATCCCTTTTTGTAGAATCTTTTTTAAGCGAATCTTTTAATGGCACAAATAAAGGCAGTGTAGTTTTTTGTTCTTTTCCTGTACTATCTAGATATTCAACTGTATAAGTTTTGCTGAGTCCAAAAATATTTCTATGGTAATAAGGAAAATTGCCACTGAGTCGTATGTAGTTTACATTGTGGGCATAGCCATCTTCTGCCAAAAACTCTAGCATGTATTTTATCATCAACTTATTTGGAATACCGTTTATAGATGTAACCAATGTGCCTCTTTTAAAAATACTATCTTTTTGAAAATTTAAATTCCCATACACGGCCATAGTATCGTTCCATATTTTCATGTATAATGGAAAAGATGGAATGAGTTTTCCTTTTATCCATTTGCTGTAAGACTTGCTAAGGCTCATGCTTGTATGCCCGCAATGAATTTTATTTATAAGTGGTGCTACTGCAAGCCAAGCAAACTGTTGCTCCGTCATACTGTCTTTTATAATGGCATAATACTTTTCAAAATATTCATCCATTTTTTCTTTGGGTGTGTACCAATACAATGCAGGGTGTTTGGCTTCTAACGTATGGCGCAACACTGCAAAATCTTGTTGTAAAGTTTCAGGAGCATATTTTTTTGCAGGGTTGTAATTTTTTTTGCTGCCG
>JAYSOC010000068.1:0-2294 GCA_043723285.1 Ferruginibacter sp.
TTAAAAGGAGTAGTATTTTTTTCATAGTAAAATTTTTAAAACAAAATTGTAAATACAATTTTAATGAAATGAATATTGACGGATATTTAATTCTTATGTAGAAATGTGAACCTTAAACCTTCATTCATTTCATTTTATACAACGAAGGTAGGATAAAATAAAAGTGAGCGTTATAAATACCATAAATTTTATTGTTAAAATATTTTAACTCATATAACCATAGTAAATAATACAAAGCCACACTAGCAGAAATGAGGCGTTAGATTTTGAGTATTTGCTTTCTGCCAGTGTGAGCTAGTGTGAGTAGAACTTTCTAAGGTTTCTAAAATAAAAATGTGTTTTTATTCATTAATGAAACAGACTTACAAAAGAGATGACATCTTTTAAAAAGATGTCATCTTATATCAAATGTAAATTCCTTTTAGTCCAAAAAATATTGTCCTTCTGAGGCACTCATAAAACAAAATTTTAAGCTCTTTGCAAATGACATTTAAAAAAAGTTTTCCGCAGCTTCGCTGCAAAAAATATGGCTTGCCACGAAGGCTCAAAGGCACGAAGTAGAAAAAATGCTACGCATTTTCCCTTTGTGTCTTAGCGTCTTTGTGGCTAAATTCAATTTTTGTAAAAAATTGTTTTCGAGGCTTTTATTAAACATGTCATTAGCAGCTTGTCGAAACCGGGTTTATTGAAGCGCACCCGTCTTCGACAAGCTCAGACTGACCCTACAATTTAATCCCCGCATTGGTTCGTGTCCAATAAACCATTCATTTCATTCATACTTTGCTTGTCCCGCTACTTTCCTTAAACATAAGGCGAAGACCGCTCTAAGGATTCTAAAATAAAAATGTGTTTTTATTCATTAATGAAACAGACTTACAAAAAGAGATGACATCTTTTAAAAAGATGTCATCTCTAACCTAACTGCCGCCGCCATAGTTAGTTTCCCACGAACCATTCATTTCATTCATACTTTGCGTGTAGCTCAACAGCATAAAAAAAGACAACCCATCAAAGTTGTCTTTTAATAATATTAAAGTAAAATCAGTTTATAAAATACTAGAAACCGCTGCTTGTTTTCTATAATCAAACGTTTTCTTAGCAGCAATAGCAATTACAGCTACTACCAACAAAACCACTCCGCTATCTATTGGGCACGGATCATCAGGATCAGTACATGGATCTATCAGTTGCGCACTAGCTAAAAAGGGCATTGCTATAAAAAGAAATATAAATGCTAAAGAAAAAAAAGAATGTTTAAAAATTTTCATGTTGGTATTATGCTTAAAAAAAAACAAAATTAAGGTATGTTTATTAAATACCCTCTTTAATAAAACTAAATAAATGCAAAAAAATTGTGTGGAAGCCAACAAATTAAGAAGCGGAAACATATGTTCCCGCTTCTTGCAATAAAATTTAATTTAATATAACCACTTTTATATGTTCTGTACCAGTAGCCGAACTTATCAATATGTCATAATTACCTGCCGCTACTTGCTTACCTACAAGCATCGTTTTCACCTCTTCGTTATTGGTTACAGATACTTGCTGCGTCTGTATCGTTTTACCATTGGTAGCTACCAATTGTAAAGTGTATAAACCAACTTTGTTTACAAATTTAACATGTACAATTCTATCCGAAATAGGATTAGGATAAATGGATATAGATGGCGCAAGGTTTGGTTCTTGCAAAGCACCAACCATAGCTACAGCAGTATATTTTACCGCACCGCCTGTTAAATTTACTTTTACACGATACCAGTTATTTGCTTTAGTAGCTGCCACATCTTGCTTTGTGTATGCAGGGTTGCTACCGTTATTGGCTATAGGCAATTGCGTATTTAACTGCGTAAAATTAATACCATCATTGCTATGCTCTACTGCATAATTAATAACGCCTATTTCGTTTTGTGTTCCCCAATTTACATTTACTGTTTTATCTGCATTACGTACAGCACTTATCGTTGTAAAGTTTACCGTAGCGCCTTGTTTAAATACAATTACAAATCTATCGGCTGCTTTACTTGCCGCATCGGCAGTAATAGCAAAAGGTATATTGGTAACATTTGTTAAACTCAAAGGCGTTTCAATATTTAAGAATTTATCTTTCATAAACGCTTCCAAGCCATTAAAATTTAATACCGATGGATCAATTTCAAAATGATAATTTGTTTCTCTTGTGCCTGTTAAATTTAAGAAAATAGAATCGGTTGCAACAGGATTTTGTCTTCTATCGGCTACTAGCATTTTACCATTAGAGCTTATTGCTAAGTTATCGGCAGTGTTAAATACTTTGC
>JAYSOC010000069.1:0-2293 GCA_043723285.1 Ferruginibacter sp.
ATGTTTGCCGTATTGGTATTTGCTAATTTTAAAACTTTTGCGCAAGCAGAAAATCGTTGGCAACAGCGGGTGAGTTATAAAATGCAGATAGATATGGATGCTGCAAAAAACCAATTTAAAGGAAAGCAACGATTGGAGTACAGTAACAATGCTGATAAAAGTTTGGACAAAGTTTTTTATCATTTATACTTTAATGCGTTTCAGCCAAACAGTAGTATGGATACTCGTAGTAGAGAGCTTGGTAAAATTTTAAATAACGGTAGGCAAGATTGGGATAGCCGTGTAAGAGATAGAATTTTAAATTTAAAAGAAGATGAAATTGGTTATCAAAAAATAATTTCTTTGAAAATGAATGGTGTACCACAGCCATTTAAATACCATGAAACTATTTTGGAGGTAAACCTTACAAAAGCTATTTCTCCAAAAACAAAAGTAGTTTTTGAAATGGAATTTGAAGCGCAAGTGCCTTTGCAAGTGCGTAGGAGCGGGCGTGATAATCCTAATACTGGCGTGCGTTTGAGCATGAGCCAATGGTATCCAAAAATGTGTGAGTACGATTACGAAGGCTGGCACCCAACGCCATATATTGCTAGAGAATTTTATGGCGTATGGGGCGATTATGATGTAACAATAAATATAGACAAGGAATATAAATTAGGTGGAACTGGAGTGCTGGTAAATTCAAAAGAAATTGGCTGGGGTTATGATAAAGAAGGCACTGAATTAAAAAATATTTCTACCACAAAGCGCAGCTGGCATTTTGTAGGAAAAAATATTCATGATTTTGTGTGGGCTGCGGATCCAGAGTATGTGCATTTTTCGAGAGTGAATAGAAATGGTTTAATGAATCATGTAATTGTAAAAGAAAATGCAACGGAAATGAATAAGTGGAAAGGATTGTTGGATATGTTTCAAAATGCATTGCCATATATTGAAAAAACTTTTGGCGAATATCCTTACCCCCAATACTCATTTATACAAGGTGGTGATGGTGGTATGGAATACCCAATGGCAACGCTTTTGGCAGAAGTGCCTGGCGCTATGCACGAGTTGATGCACAGTTGGTACCAAGGTATGTTGGCCACCAACGAAGGTATGTACCCTTGGATGGACGAAGGTATGACAGAATATGCAGGAGTGAGGGTGTATGCGGCTTTGGGCAATAAAACAACATTGCAACAAGATGCGAGTTACCAAGGATATTTTAATGTGGCCAAAAGTAATTTGGAAGAACCTTTGACTACACATGCCGATCATTACAATACAAACTTTGCGTATAGCCGTGCATCTTATTACAAGGGTGCAGTGTATGTAGAACAACTTGGCTACATTGTAGGTGCACAAACAAGAGATAAAATTTTATTAGAATATTATAAACGCTGGCGTTTTAAACATCCTAACCCATCAGATTTTATTGCTGTAGCTGAAGATGTAAGTGGTATAAAATTAGATTGGTACAAAGAATATTGGTGTGGTACAACAAAAAAAATTGATTATGCAATTGACAGTTTGTGGGAAGAAAATGGTATGTCTAAAATTCGTGTAAGAAGACTTGGGCAAATGCCAATGCCAATAGATGTGCAGCTTACGAAGAAAGATGGCAGTGTAGAAACGCATAACATTCCGCTAAACTTAATGTTTGGAAATAAAAATGAAGATGATAATGCAAAACTTATTGTGCATGATGAATGGCGTTGGACTCACCCAACGTATGTATTAGAATTTAAAACGAGCTTGAGAGATTTGAAAAAAGTAGAAATAGATGCCACGCAAAGAATGGCCGATGTGGATAGAAGGAATAACATGATTGAAATTAATTTTTAAAAAATGAACAAAGTAACATTGCGCAGACTTACATTGAAAGATGTACCTGCGATTTCTATATTAGCAAAGAAAACTTTTTACGATTCGTTTAGTGGTACAGCTACGCCTGAGGATATGGATGATTTTTTGGAGTTGTATTATAATGAAACTGTACTTACCCAACAAATAGAAGTAGATAGAATTAATTATTTTTTTGCGGAAATAAATAATGAGCCGGTTGCTTACATTTCGTTTGCAAAAGAAAGTCCTGACTTTGCTGAAACAAAGGGTAGGAGCGTAATTGAACTAAAGCGTTTGTATGTATTGGGCCAATACCATGCCAAAGGAATAGCACAAAAACTAATGAATTTCTTTTTAGAATATGCTATAAGAGAAAATTTTGATGTTGCTTTTCTTGGTGTGTGGGAGTACAATTATAAAGCTCAAAATTTTTATGCCAAGTATGGTTTTACGCATACAAAGTATCGCC
>JAYSOC010000070.1:0-5679 GCA_043723285.1 Ferruginibacter sp.
TTTATTTATTAGTAAATGTCTGCACCATATAAGTAGCGCAAGTTTTGCAGGAAAATGAAGCAGTTTGTAAAGCAAAATATTGTATTAAATTTTTCAGTGAAAATTTCTTCAACCGAAAATACTATAAATTATCGGAGAGTTCCAAGTCCCTCCTCCGGAGGGATTTAGGGAGGCTGGGCCATTTAATTCAACTGAGGGTCTGTAGGAAAATGTATCATCATTTTATATTTTCCACCAAGCTTAGTTAGACCTGCATTCCATACATCTGTAGCAGGCGTTTCAAAAATTAATGCTTTGGTACCTTCGGTTGTTATCCAACTATTTTCTAGCATTTCTTCCTCTAATTGGCCTTTACTCCAACCGCTATACCCTAAGAAAAATTTTATTTTATTGGTATCCAGCGTTCCATTTTTAATCAGCGTTTTCATGGTTTCAAAATTGCCACCCCAAAAAACATTATCAGCAATTTTTACAGCATCGCTAAAATATTGTGGGTATTGGTGTATATAATGTATGGTATCTGTTTGCACAGGGCCGCCAATATAAACGGGCAAAGGGCAATTGTCTAGGTCGGCAATCATTTCATTGAGAGTGGTATGTAGTTTTTTGTTAAGTGCGAAACCAAATGTACCTTCCTCTGCATCGTGTTTACAAATGAGTACAACGCTTCTCATAAATGATGGATCCTTCAAAAAAGGCTCTGCTAAAAGTAATATGCCACTAGCTGGTTCAATCATGGCTTAAAGTTATAAATTGTTTTATAGTTTTATGCTTAAATTGTAGTTTAATCTGTAAAATATTTGTTAGATTTTTATCTGTACCGAAATATATTGTTACCACTTTATAAATGATAAGCTAAAAATGAGGATTTATTAAGTATTAACTATTTCAAAGTATTTATTAACCCTACATTTGTAGTTAATAAAACCACACAAGCATCAACACGAAATTTATTTCATGAAGAAAACTTTCCCCATAATTACCATTCTTATTACCGTTAGTTTGCTTGGCCTAATATTTTTTCAGGTGCTATGGATAAACAGTGTAAAAGTAGCACAAGAGCAAAAGTTAAAAGACAATGTATCAACAGCTGCGGGCAGTGCGGGCATACGTTTAATGGAAGAAAAAACCATTTCTATTTTTCAAAAGAAAAACGATTTGCTTATTTCGCCTGATCGTTTTCCGCTAGATTTTAGAAGACATTCGGTAATACATCGGTTTAGTAAAGAAGAAATAAAGAGCATTATTCGTGAAGAATTATTGCGCACTGGTATAAAGGAGGTTCCGTTTGAGTTTACGGTTACAGATAATAATATTGCAAGCGGAGATCAAATTACTACAGAAAATTTCTTTAAATTTTATGCAGACTCTGCCAACAACCTTTCGCACACAGCAATATTGCAACCATCGAGCGGTAGCGAGTTAGAAAATTTTGCACCACAAGAGTATTTGGTAATAATCGTACCACATCAAAACGCCATTATTTTTAGGCAACTTACTTGGTTTATTATTGGGGCTATTATTTTTACACTCATTATTATTACTGCATTTTTTCTTACCCTACGTACTTTGTTTGTACAAAAAAAATTAGGCGAAATAAAATCAGATTTTATAAACAATATGACACACGAATTTAAAACACCTTTGGCAACTATTTCGCTTGCCGTAGATGCTTTAAAAAATGAAAAGGTTGTAGGTAATAAAGAAAAGACAGACTATTTTACTGGCGTAATAAAGGAAGAAAATAAACGAATGAACAAGCAGGTAGAAACCATACTACAAGCAGCTTTGCTAGATAAACAAGAAGTACAATTAAATCTTAAAAAACTATCGGCACACGAACTTATAAATAACGCTGTAAATAATATTGCATTGCCATTAAATGAAAGAGAAGGAGAATTAATTGTAAAACTCGATGCTGGAAAAGATTTGGTAATGGCCGACGATGTGCACTTTACCAATTTTATAAATAATTTGCTCGATAATGCCTTAAAATATTCTAAAGAAAAACCAATCATAAAACTTACTACCACAGATGCCGGAAATATATTGCTCATAAAAATTGAAGACAATGGCATTGGCATGAATAAAGAAACACTCTCTCATATTTTTGAAAAATTTTACAGAGCACATACTGGCAATGTACACGATGTAAAAGGTTTTGGACTTGGCCTTAGTTATGTAAAAACCATGGTGGATGCACACAAAGGACACATAAAAGCAGAAAGTGTTTTAGGGAAGGGAAGTACGTTTACCATTAATATTCCACTGGCGAAATAATTTTTTTTACTGAAAATATTTTTGTTTGTTTACGGGCTGAAGTTCCTCTCTTGAACTTTGGTGGCGACGCTCCGTTAAACAATAACCCTCTCTTGAACTTTTTTAACTTTATCTGAAAATGAATTTTATTAATGCTTTCAAATTGCGATATTCTTCAAAAATTTAAAACTAAAATAATTAGCTATTCACATCCTATCCACAGCTATTCACATCTAACGCACAGCTGTTACTCAATAAAAGCACGTGAAATGCATACCCACAGGGCATATAAAGGCTGTGGAAAAATATCTTTGCCTTAAAATGTGTCTAAAGGTGGGAAAAAGTGTTATTTTGTGTCAAATATTTACAAAAACAACATTTTTCTACGCAATGATTAGCTTTTTAGGCGAATATGAATCAACAATAGATACAAAAGGACGTTTCCTTTTGCCAGCAGCGTTTAAAAAACAGCTGCCAATTGACGATGCTACTCAATTCGTCATAAATCGTGGGTTTGAAAAATGCCTTACCCTTTATCCACAACAAAGCTGGAATCCCATTTTTGCAAACATAAGCAACTTGAATGATTTTGATCCAAAAGTGAGGGCTTTTCGCCGCTATTTTCTTAATGGTGCTTCGCCAGTAGAAATGGATAACGCAGGACGATTATTACTCCCAAAAAATTTGATGGCACATGCTTCTTTAGAAAAAGATATTGTACTCGTATCGGCATTGAACAAGATTGAGATATGGGATAAAAAAGTGTATGACCAGTTCTTTGATTCGATGACAGACCAAAGTTTTAGTGATTTGGCAAATGAAGTTATGAATAAGAAGGTTGATAGTTGAAAGTTGATGGTTGAAAGTTGATGGTTGAAAGTTGTTGAAAATAGTTGAATGGTTGATTGGTTGATTGAGGAGGAGTCTTAAAAATTGAAATGTTGAAAAATGAGTGAAGCAAAAAATATAGTAGAGGACAAATCAACCAATCAATCAACAGCCAATTACCATACCCCGGTTTTACTAAAAGAAGCAATAGAAGGATTGAATATAAAAGAAGATGGCGTGTATGTGGATTGCACATTTGGTGGTGGAGGGCATAGCAAAGAAATTTTGAAATTGTTGGGAAAAACCGGAAAGCTTATTGTGTTTGATCAGGATGAAGATGCAAAAAAAAACGTACCAGATGATGAGCGGGTAATTTTTGAACCACAAAATTTTCGACACCTTCAACGTTTTTTGCGCTTGCACAAGCATACGAAAGTGGACGGTATTTTAGCAGACTTAGGTGTATCAAGTCATCAGTTTGATACAGCGGAAAGAGGCTTTAGCACTAGGTTTGATGCAGCGCTTGATATGAGAATGGATAACAGGCAAACTGCTACAGCAGCAACAGTTTTAAATACATATAAAGAGTTGCAGTTGCACAAAATGTTTGAACGCTATGGAGAAGTAACAAATTCGAAAACGCTTGCAAAAACGATTATTGAACAAAGAGAAATAAAACCATTAACAACCATTAATACTTTTAAACAAAGCATTGCGGCTGTGGTAAAAGGAAATCCGAATAAATATTTAGCGCAGGTTTTTCAAGCATTACGCATAGAAGTAAATGAAGAAATGAAAGTGCTAGAAGAAATGCTTACTCAAACGGTGAATGTGCTTAAAGAAGGAGGTAGAGTTGCTGTTATTACTTTTCATTCTTTAGAAGATAGAATAGTAAAGAACTTTTTTAAAAATGGAACGCATGAAGAAGTAGAAGTGGATGATGTGTATGGAACGAAGGCAGAAAATCCTTTTAGCATCATTACCAAAAAACCAATAATACCAACAGCTGCAGAGCAAAAAATAAATACAAGAAGCAGAAGTGCGAAATTGAGGATTGCAGAAAAAAAATAAATGTTAGAAGAAAAAGTAAATAACGAAACGGAAGTTCCAAAAGCAGATTGGAGAACAGTTTTTAACTACAATAGAATAGTTAAAAATATTCCCTTCTTTCTTTTTTTGGCATTGCTAGCTATCTTATACATATACAACGGACACCACGCAGATAAATTGGTTAGAAAAATATCAGCTACAGAAAAAAATATTAAAGAATTAGAATACGAATACAAAACAGTAAAAAGCGATTTGATTTTTAGAAGTAAAGCAAGTGAGCTTGTAAAAGCGGTAGAGCCATTGGGATTAAAAGAGTCGAAAGCACCGCCAATATTGCTTGCCGATACAATTGTGACAACAAAAAAAGATACCACAGCAAAATAATGGATGTAAAAAAAGACATATTGTGGAGAGTGTATTTATGCTTTTTGTGCATGATTTTGCTTTGCGTATTTGTGCTTGGTCGTGCAATATATATACAACGTGCAGAAGGAAAATACTGGACAGGCATGAGCGATAGCTTGCACATAAAAACACAAGATATAAATGCAGAGCGTGGTACAATTTATAGTGAAGATGGAAATATGTTGAGTACATCGGTACCAATGTTTGATGTGTTCATAGATTTTGGTGCAGATGGTCTTAGAGAAAAAGATGGCAAACGTTTTAAAGATAATATTGATTCGCTAAGTATTTGTATTGCCAATTTGTTTGCAGATAAAACTGCTGAAGAATATAAGCACGTTTTACAACAAGCATACAGCGATGAGGAAAGATATTTTTCTTTAAAAAAGAAAATGACTTTTGACCAATACTTGCAAATGAGAAATTTTCCATTGGTAAGATTGGGAAGAAATAAAAGTGGATTTATTGTAGATGCAAAAGATAAAAGAATAAACCCGTACGTATTGCTTGCCAATAGAACCATTGGTTTATCTAGGCAAAATTTATCGAAAAATGTGGGGCTTGAATTAACGTATGATAGTTTGCTAAGAGGCACAACAGGACAACGTTTGATGCGATATGCTGCTGGAACATATTTGCCAGTAGAAGGATCGGAACTTGACCCCGTAAATGGAAAAGATATTGTAACAACGCTTGATACTTATATGCAAGATGTGGCAGAAAATGCATTGATGAAAATGATGGTGAACAACAATTCGCTACACGGCACAGCAATGGTAATGGAAACAGCTACAGGAAAAATTAAAGCAATTGCTAATCTTGGTAAACAAGCGGATGGAACTTATTTGGAAGATTTAAATTATGGAATTGGAAAAAAAACGGAGCCAGGTTCTGTTTTTAAATTAGCTACACTATTGAGTTTGTTTGAAGATGGATATGTAGATACAGAAACAAAAGTGAATTGCGAAGGCGGAAGAAAATCTTTTTATGGGTTAAGAATTTCTGATTCGCATTTAGGTACTTATGAAACAACAGTGAAAGAAGCTTTTGCAGCAAGTAGTAATGTAGCATTTGCAAAATTGGCTGAGCAAAACTATCATAGCCAACCACAAAAATTTTATGACCATTTACATAAAA
>JAYSOC010000071.1:0-2290 GCA_043723285.1 Ferruginibacter sp.
AACAATTTCCTTTGCTGTTAAATCTATTAAGTAAGCCATAAAAGTATTTTTGGTTACTCAAAGATAGTAAATCGGAATTATTTAAGCAAATTAGTATAATTCCCCTCCAGCGGAGGGGTGGACGCCATGGGCGGACGGGGTGGGTTAATTACACGTTGACGCCGCGAGCGGAAAGAGTGGGTTAAATCCTTGCATACGCCACAGGCGTGCAAGTCAAAATACATTTTTTTAACTCCTACTAACTGATATGTCTCATTCTCACCCACTCATATATTTTATTTCATTTAGCCCATTTTTTTGTTGATATTTACAACCTTATAAAATAAATTAATTTTTATGAAAATATACTCAACACTTATTTGTGTTGCTGCTGTTTTGTTTTCAGCATGCAATAGCAACAATGCTTCTGGTAATGAAGCTTCAAAACGTACTTCATTCTTTGATGCAAAAGGAATGGATTCGCTTACAAAACCCGGCGACAATTTTTTTACCTATGCTAACGGTGGGTGGATGAAAACCACCAGCATACCCGATGACCAAAGTGGATGGGGAAGTTTTTATACTTTATATGAAGACAATCAGAAAAATCTTAAAGGCATTATTGAGGATGCTGCAAAAAGTAATAGTGCCGCTGGAAGCATAGAACAAAAAGTAGGCGACTTTTATATCTCTGGTATGGATACCCTGGCTATAGAAAAGAAAGGCATGGAACCATTAAAACCTTTGCTTGCTCGGATAGATGCTGTAAAAGATTATAAGGATTTAATTGGATTATTGGCAAAATTAAATGCAGAAGGGCAAGGGCATGATTTGTTTGGTTTTTATGTAGGTGCCGATGAAAAAAATAGCGCAAAAAATATCCCTGTGTTTAATCAATCGGGGCTTACGCTTCCCGAAAAAGAATATTACACAAAACAAGATAGTGCAAGCAAGGCTGCAAGAAAAGGTATGGTGGATTTTGCCGTAAAAATGTTTGAATATACAGGAACAGACTCAGCAACTGCAATGAAGAATGCAAATACAATTCTTGCTTTAGAAACACAAATGGCTGCGAGCCACCGCACACCCGCAGAAACCCGTGACCCACAAAAAAATTACAACAAAATGGCGCTAGCTGATTTGCAAAAAACACAACCTAATATTGATTGGATGTTGTTCTTTTCTACATTAGGGGTAAAAGCAGATAGAGTGAATATTTCTCAACCTGGGTATTATGTTGCACTAAATAATTTGCTCGCATCTAAACCTATTGATGCTTGGAAATGCAAAATAAAATTTGGATATATTTCGAGCAATGCATCTAGCTTAAGTAAAAAATTTAGAGATGCAAATTTTGATTTTAGTAAAATATTTAGTGGGCAAAAAGTAGAAAGTGCACGTTGGAAAAAAATGGTGCAAAAAGTAGATGGTGGACTTGGTGACCTTGCAGGACAATTGTATGTAAAAAAATATTTTACAGAAGATTCTAAAAAAAGAATGAATGAATTGATTGAAAATTTGAGCAAAGCTTTTTCTGCAAGAATAATGAAAAATGAGTGGATGAGTGATACTACAAAAAAACGTGCAATTGTAAAACTAAATTCGTTTATGAAAAAGATTGGATATACATCTAAATGGAAAAACTATGATGATGTAAGCATAAACAAAGATGATTTTTTTGCTAACGTACAAAGCATCAGAAAACACAGTATAAAAGAAAGCACCGATAAAATTGGAAAAGATGTGGACAGAACGGAATGGGGAATGACAGCACCAACCGTAAATGCATATTATAATCCAACCAATAATGAAATCGTTTTTCCTGCTGGTATTTTGCAATTTCCTTTTTTTGATGCTAATGCAGATGATGCTATAAATTATGGAGGAATAGGAATGGTAATTGGCCACGAAATGACACATGGTTTTGATGACCAAGGTAGCCAATACGACGAAAAAGGAAATATGAATAATTGGTGGAGTAAAGATGACAATGCAAAATTTAAAGTAAAAACAAACGGAGTAGTAAAACAATACAGTGATTATACCATGTTTGATAAAATACATGTAAATGGTGAATTGACACAAGGAGAAAATATTGCAGATATTGGTGGCATTGCTATTGCTTACGATGCCTTTAAAATGACTAAGCAAGGGCTGGATTCTGTGAAAATAGATGGGTTTACGCCCGACCAACGTTTCTTTTTAGGGTTTGCACAAATTTGGAGAATAGTAAACAAGGAAGAAACCATGCGTAGTCGTTTAAATACAGATCCACATTCTCCTGAAATGTTTCGCATAAATGGACCATTGG
>JAYSOC010000072.1:0-14951 GCA_043723285.1 Ferruginibacter sp.
CGTAAGCGTATTAAAGAACCTGCTTCTCAATTAGATATTTTTCCATCGGTAGCTTTTTTGGCTAAGCAAAGCCATACAAACACAACGTTGGGTAATAATCTTTTTGATACGAGTATAAATAAAAATAGATTTGCATTTATTGCAGACCCAGATATGCGAACGATAGGTGTAGTGGGCAACGAATTTCATTATGCTAAAAATTTAAATACAGGTAATGAAGATTTTGTTTCTGTAATAAATAATGATGCTGTGGCAATTAATAAAAGAAACGATAGCATAAAAAATGTGATGAAAAATACAACGAATGCTTTTTATAATATAGCAAAGTATTTGTTGCTCAACAATAAAAAATAATTAAGTAGCTAAAAATAATTTAGAATAATATTACCATGTTTACAAAATGGAAAGTACCTAAAACAGTACAGTGGATTATAAAATTATTTCTCATTTACTTGTGTATTTTTACCGCATTTAGAGTAGCCACTGTAATATTTTTTAAACCAAAAGATACGCTTTGGTCGGAGCTTGGTCCATCTTTTTGGTTGGGCTTAAAGTACGACCTGCGTTGGATTTCCTTTGTACTTTCACCTATTGCTGTACTTTCTTTATACAAAAAGTTTTCGCCGTTTTATAACGAAACTGCACGAAACTTTTGGACTGGATATTTAGCTATCATTACATTATTGGTATTGTTTTTTTATGGTGCAGATTTTGGACAGTTTACCTATATAAATGCAAGGCTAAATGCAGATGCATTGATAGTGGTTGACGACCCAAGAGAAAGTTTGCAAACCATTTGGCAGAGCTATCCAATAGTGTGGATATTGATAGGATTATTTGGTGCAGTGTTAATGACTGTGTGGATGATTAAGCGTACGCATGTGAGGGTAGAAGATAAAAATATAAGCATTCATAAATTTAGTTACCGTAAAATTTGGAACTTGGTTTCGTTAGTTTTTTTGGGCTGGTTTATGTATGGTTTTTTTACGGCACAACCACTCGATATATTTAGAGCATACAATTTAAACAATGGTTTTAAAAGCAATTTGGCACTAAACCCCATGCAAAATTTTTTTACAACTTTAGGTTTTAGAACACCATTGTTGGAAACCAAGGCCAAAGAAAATTTCCCACAAATGAAAACTTTTTTGGGTATTGAAAATAACGAAATAAATAATTACACAAGGATTATACATCCCAATAGCAAAGCGCTAGAAAGCACGCCCAATGTGGTTTTAGTTATTTGCGAAAGTTTTAGCATGTACAAAAGTAGCATGAGTGGTAACCCATTAAATGCCACGCCATACTTTAATGAAATGTGTAAAGAAGGTATCTTTTTTAACCGTTGTTTTTCGCCAACCTTCGGTACAGCTCGTGGTGTATTTGCTACTATTTCGGGCATACCAGATGTGCAGTTGTCAAAATTTTCTACACGCAATGAAGCAGCCGTAAACCAACGTACCATCATCAACGATTTTGAAGGGTATGATAAATTTTATTTTATAGGAGGCAGAAGTGAGTTTAATAATTTTAAAGGACTTGTACAAAATATAAAAGACGTACACATTTTTGAAGAAGGAAAATACAAAGTGCCAAAATTAAATGTATGGGGCATAAGCGATAAAAATTTATTTTTAACTGCCAATGCAGAAATGGCTAAACAAACAAAACCATTTTTTACGATTATTCAAACAGCCGATAATCATCGCCCATTTAATATACCAGAAGAAGACAAAGATTTTGTTCAAAAAAATATTTCGAAAGAAGAGTTAGAAAAAAATGGATTTGAGTCTTTGAAAGAATACAATGCATTTTTATACTCCGATTATTGTTTTAAAAATTTTATAGAAGCTGCAAAAAAAGAAACCTACTTTAACAATACTATTTTTATTTTTATGGGCGATCATGGTTTGGAAGGCAATGCTGCTGCGGTTTACCCACATTCATGGATTGAACAACGCTTGGCTGATGAGCATATACCATTGTTATTTTATGCGCCCGCTTTACTCACTCCGCAAGTGCATAATGAGCCAGTATCGCAAATAGATGTATTGCCTACGGTGGCCAGTATGATACAACAACCATACACCAACTCTACGCTTGGTAGAGATTTATTGGATACCACCAAAAAGCAAAACGCAGCATTTATTATTTATCATGCACCTGGTTGGGTAGGCATTGTAAATGAAAAATATTTTTATAGAAAAAATATTCATATGCTAAGCGACGAATTGGTTTCTGTAACCAACGAACCAATCAATTTAAATGCCACACAAAAAGATTCTGTGAAAAAAGAAATGGGAAAACTAACCACCGCTATTTATGAAACCGCAAAGTGGATGCTGGTGAATAATAAGAATAAATAAATTATAGGTATAAGCGTTTAGATAACAATATCAAATCATTTATGGCAAAGGTTTTAGTTTATTTTTCACCATCCTACTTATAAGTAAATCCAAGATTGATGTCATATGTTGTCTTCGATTATACCTAAAATGGTATTCATTTAGGTAATTTTGCATTCTATCTTTACTACAATGATGATGAACTATCCTTAACTAACCTTTAATATGCACTATGTAAATATGTATTTCTTTAAAGTTTTTGCCATCATCGGATTCCACTTGTTTTAAATTTTCAAACTGCTTTTTTAAATACGTATAACCTCAAAATCCCTTCTATTGGATATTTTAAGTTGCTTTCAATTGCATGTTGCACTTTTCATTTAAATGCCAACATGTTTTTTGACGAAGCTCAAATTCTTGTCCCAATTTTAATCTTAGCATCTCCTTCTTCTGTGTATTTATTTTACAAGCAATATGATAGGCTTTTAAAATGGAAAGTTTAACCATTTCTAAACATGGGGTCTCCTATATGGCTTTCATCATATTTACGTTTTGTACAACGATGATTATTTTTCTGACAACACTAAATTTATCAGTACTACAACGCTTATTACAAAAATGCTTTCTTAAATCATTCATTTGGAAAATTTCTTTTTAAAAATAGTATTGAGTATTGTTTAAATTTATAAATAACAGCAAAAATATACCAACGCCAGTTTGTATAATATTTTTTCATTAATTGAGCATGATTTTTTATAGTCGTTTTTGTAATACCTAACCATTTTTCTTTACTAGAGCTTCCTTTATGTATGTGCATCACTTTAGCTTCGGGTAAAAAATATATTTCATACCCAAGGCGGTAAAAATCTAAACACCACAAAGTATCTTCACTGTACATAAAAAAATCTGTACTTAGTTTTTTCTCTGGTAATTGAGGAATAATATTTTTTGGAAATAACATAAATGCCCCCCATACCCAATCGCATTTCATTATTCGTTTATGGTCAAAATAATGATGAAGCATTAAGGCTTCTCTTTTTTCTTTTGGTAGTAATTTATAAAAAGGAAATACTTCTAGCAACTCCCAACTTATTGTTCTAAATCTTCTACAGTTATATTGTAATTTATCATTAGGATAAATTAATTGGCTTGTTACCATTCCAACTTTAGGATGTTTTGTAATGTAATCGTAACAGATTTTAGGAGCGTTGTTTATTAATTCAGTATCACTGTTTAACAATAGTATGTAATCTCCTTTTGCTACAGTTACGCCAATATTATTACCTCCCGCAAAACCAGTATTTGTCTTGCTAATTATTAAGTTAATTAAAGAAAATTTTGTTTTAAATAAATTTGCATCACATTCAATAGACGCATTATCTACCAAAATGATTTCAAAATTTAAGTCAATTAGTTTATCATAAATAGATTGAATACAATTACAAGTAAGTTTAAAGGTGTTATAGTTGATTATAATAATTGAAAGCTGCATGGGGTTTTGATAGCGTGCTATTTAATTTTAATTTTTTGAAATGATAAAATTCTAACTAAAAATTTACCCGTAAATAAAAAGTAAAATAATTTTCTGCTGCCACGTACCCAAGTTATAGAAATATGTTTCAAAGCTAAAAAAAAATGTTTTCTATACAAATTTACTATGCCAAAATAAAAATGATGCTGTTGTAATTCAGGAATGAAATATGAATTTTCTTTATTTTTTAAAAAAGTATTTAATAAGTAAGCATGAAATGTATAATCTATTGTATAGCTGCTCAAACCCCTATTATTGTATAATGATACAACTTTTTTAATATATAGTTTTCTTAGAGTTGCATCTTTAAAAACTCTAATGTTAAAATCGAAGTCGGCTAAAACTTTATATCGTAAATTATATTTACCAAGTCTATTAAAAATAGTTTTTTTATAAAAGATAGATTGATGACATATGTTTTTTTCTATCAATGTCATGTATGTTCTCTCTCCACCATATATTTTTTTGTTGCTTGTTAAAACTACATCGCCATACAAAAAATCAACATTATGATTTTTATCATCCATAAAAATTTCAGAAAATATTTGATTGTTATATAAGACATCATCTGCACCTAAAAATAAAATCCATTCTCCAGTACAAACATCTATACCTTTATTCATAGCATCATAAACGCCATCATCTTTTTCAGAAATAAAAGTATTAATTTTTGTTGAATAACTTTTGATTATATCAATTGTGCCATCATTACTTTCTGCATCTACAATTACTATTTCTATGTTCTTATATTCTTGCTGTAAAATACTATCAATAGTAAATTTAATAGTATTTTTAGCATTTAAAACTACTATTATTACAGATATTAATGGTTCATTCATTAAATATTTTTTATCTGTATTATTATTTAATTGTATTTCTTCCTTTCCAAAGTAAAAACATCCCTCCAAACAAAAGTATAAACGAAATAATCCCACTTATTAAACTTAACCTATTTCCAAGAACATAAGACTCTGGTTTAAATTCAAATCGTATCTTATGATTGCCAGCTGGTACCGATAAACCACGCAATAAATAATTCACTTTTACTATTGGTGTTTCTTTATCATCTACATAAGCCTTCCAGCCATTTGGATAATAAATTTCGCTAAACACTGCAAATTGATTTGATAATGAAGAAGATTCGTAATTTATCAAATCATTTTTGTTTTCTATTAAACTAATTTTTGCTGTGGTATCATATTGTGGCTCTAATGTTACTTTGGCTTTTTCTCTGTTGTCTATTACTACAGTTTCTCTTACTTTTAAACTGTCCAGTGCCAACATTTCTTCATTAGCACTATTTACATATTTTATATTTTTTACAAACCATACATTGCCGGCAGCATCAGGGTTTTGTTGTACCATTGGTTGCCCTGTTTGTGGGTTTTGCACCATAATATATTTTGTGTTAAGCATATTAAAAGCAGGAAAATTCCCCTTGCTTAGTTGGTGCGTAATAATATCTTGATACAAACCTAATTTTACAGGACTGTAACCACCAATTGAGTTGTGAAAATAACTTGTCTGTGCATCTTGAAAAGGGTCACCACCAACTTGATTAAATACTCTAAACTGTGTTTTATCTGCCAAAATTTGATTGTCCACAGCTGTTGGAGTTCTTTCTCCAGCAAACTCATCATATGGTACAAAATTTTCTTTGTTGAGATAACGATTACTTACCATTATTATATCTGCAAAAGAAATAATTACTAGTAAAATAGTAGCCAACGAAGCATTCATTTTTTTTGTTGCTGCAACCCAAATAATCGTACTACCAAGTGACAAGAATAATAACATCCTTAAAAAATCACTCAAGTAAATATCTTTCCTATCTTGCACTAAATTCTTTTTAAAATCATTCACCATTGTTTTAGCTTGAGCACTTACTTCGGCAGTTGCAGGTTTTCCTTGTGCCATTACTTGACTTACATACTGCTCCATATTTTCCATACGAGCATTATCGCTAGCACCTCTAAAATCTGCACTAAAATAGTTTAATGCTAATGCTGCAACTACAATTGTAATTCCAATACCTGTATATTTTAATTTTTTTACGAGTACATTTTTTTCCATCTCCCCATAAATAATATTTTGCAAAGCTAAAATAGCAAGCATGATTATTGTAAGTTGAGGAATAATCATTGCCATAGATGGTGCTCTAAACTTATTATAAAATGGTAGGTGATCAAATAAGAAATAATTTATCACTTTAAAATTGGAACCCCATGCGAGTACAATACCAATAATTGTAGCTGCAAGCAACCAGCCTAAATATTTTTTATCTACAAAAAATATACTTGCAATAAATAGCAAGCAAATAATAGCTCCAAAATAAACAGGGCCAGATGTGCCCGGTTGTGTACCCCAGTAAGCACTAAAACTTCCATACATATTATTTATAGCTTGCTCTGGTAAACCACTACTCGTTAATCCTTCAATTGTCTTACTTTTTTCGCCAAATGGTTTTGGCCCCGAATTGCTACCCATATAATTAGGCAAAATAAAAGTAAACGTTTCACCAATACCATAGCTCCATTGAAATGCATAATCCTTATTTAATCCACCTTTAGTTTTATTTACGGCATCTTCTGGTTTTTCTCCAAGTGTAAGTTCAGAGCGACCACCTCGCATAGTTTCTTTAGCAAATTCTTGTGTGGGCATAAAAACTGTAGCAAAAGATAATAATGCTAAAACGGCAGCTACAACAGCTAACCCAATCACTTTTAAGAAATGAAAATTGTCTTTTTCCTTATTTTTTTTTACGCTAAAAAAGATATCCCATCCAAAAGTATTTATCATGAAGCCAACAAAAAAGCAAGCTAATATTATAAAAACATAATACACCACTTGCACATGATTTTGATTCATTATTAAAGTAGCAGACAATAATGTTGTAATAAACCCAAGTATATATTTTTTTTCTGTAAGTAAAATCACTCCACCTACTAGCATTGGTGCATAACCCATAGCAGCAAATTTTGTGATGTGTCCTACCTCCATTAAAATGGCATTATAAGATGCAAAACTATAAGCAAGTGCGCCCAATATTCCAATCCATGGTTTTACTTTTAATATTTGTGAGAGAATATAAAAACTAATACATGCCAAAAAAAACAAACCAGGAGCTTGAGGCAGAAATAATGTAAATAATTTATGAAACCAATTCAAAGTAATATTGTGTGTGCCACTCATTGATATTTGATAACCTGGCATACCGCTAAACAAACTATTTATCCATAATGGATAGTGACCATTAGCTTCGTAAAACATTTTAGATTGATGTGCCATACCACCCACTTGGCTCATATCACTTTGGTTTATTGCCATACCTTGAAAGACAGGCAAACAAAACAATACTGAGACAATTAAAAATATTCCTGCAGCTATCAAATGCGGTAGAGCTTTTTGTAATAAAGTCTTATTCATATAATTTTTTAATATTCCGCAAAATAAGCTTTTTATAAAAAACTTTGGACGCATGTACTTTATTAATTCAAAATCTTTTTGCCCCTCAAAAAATTTTCTATATTTTTGCTCCCCAAATCAAACGGTAGTCGTAGCTCAGTTGGTTAGAGCATCAGATTGTGATTCTGAGGGTCGGGGGTTCGAGCCCCCTCGATTACCCACTTTTAAAGCCTTTTAGCAAATTTACGCTAAAAGGCTTTTTCTTTACTCTTGCCACTATATTGTCTAAAAGTTAGTCATCGTATATTTACAAGCTGCTAATTGCAAACTCCTAATTGCCAACCGCAAATTGCCCAATTGCCCACTGCTTTCTTTCGTTTAACAAAAAATTATTACCGTTTATCTATACAATTAATCTTTAAACTTCATTTTATCGTTAATTTTACTTTATGCAACAAATTGCAGCATTTATGATGAGTAAAAAATTTATACCTGTGGCGCTTGTGCTGGTATGCGCAAGTCTGTTTATTGCTTTCAAATCTCAAGGTAAAAATGAGAGAGCTGGTGATGATAACCCAAAAACTAAGCATGCAAAAATTCTTAGAAACGTTGGCATTCTATTAGAAGAAGGACATTACAGTCCAAAAAAAATTGATGATATTTTTAGTAAAGCAGTACTCAAAAGATTTGAAGAAGATTTAGATGGAGAAAAAAACGTTTTCTTTCAAACCGATATTGATTCATTAAAAAAATATGAAAATAGTATCGATGATGAAATACATGGTGCAGAACTAAAATCTTTTTACGCAGTAAACGATTTGTATTTAAAACGGCAAAGCGAAGTAACCAATTTGTATGTAGGTATTTTATCTAAACCATTTGATTTTACGATAGATGAATCGGTAGAAATGGACGCCGAAAAATTATCTTTTCCAAAAAATGAAGCAGAGCGAAAAGATATGTGGAGAAAGCGAATGAAGTTTATGACGCTCAGTAAATATGCGGAATTATTAGACCTAAGAACTAAAGGAAAAGGGAAAAAAGATTACGTGTATAAAGCAGACAGCACTTTAGAAAGAGAAGCTAGAGAATCTATAAAAAAACAAATGGATCGTTATACTACTACTAAAAAAAGTAGAGAAACGATGGATGAAAATTTTAGCGTTTTCGTAAACGATATTGCTGGCAGTATGGATCCACATACCGATTATTTTGCCCCAGTGGATATGCGCAGTTTTAACGAATCTATGAAAGGAAGTTTTTATGGCATAGGCGCACAATTGAAAGAAGAAGATGGTAAAATAAAAATTACTAGTTTGATAAGCGGTATGCCAGCTTGGAGAAGTGGCGAGCTAAAAGAAAATGATGAAATAATAAAAATTGCTCAAGGAAAAGGAGAAGCTATTGATGTAACTGGTTATTCGGTTCCCGATGCAGTAAAGCTAATACGTGGTGCCGAAAAGGGTTCTGAGGTAAAACTTACCATTCGTAAAGTAGATGGTAGTATAAAAGTAGTTTCGTTGTTAAGAGATGAAATAAATATTGAAGAAACATTTGCAAAGTCTGTAATTATAAACAGCGACCATAAAATTGGCTACATTTATTTACCAGAATTTTATGCAGATTTTCAAAAACCTGATGGACCAAGATGCGCTAAAGATGTAGCAAAAGAAATTGAAAAATTGAAGAAAGAAAATGTAGAAGGTATTGTGTTGGACTTAAGAGACAATGGCGGCGGATCTTTATACGATGTGGTACAAATGGCAGGTTTGTTTATAGAGGATGGTCCAATTGTGCAAGTAAAAAGTAGAGATGATAAACCAACTATTTTAAGAGATAAAGATAAAACGGTGCAATACACTGGTCCGCTTGCAGTAATGGTAAATGAAAGAAGTGCATCAGCATCAGAAATATTTGCGGCGGCTATACAAGATTATAGAAGAGGAATAATAATTGGTAGCACGAGCAGCTATGGCAAAGGCACAGTGCAAAGGGCAATACCGCTAAATCCTGAAAATGAAAGTATATTGCAGGGCTCAAATAAAGTAGAAGATTTAGGCTCGCTGAAACTTACTTTGCAAAAATTTTATCGCATAAACGGCGGAGCTACACAAATAAAAGGTGTAACGCCAGATGTTGTATTGCCAGATGGTATGGAGTACATTAAGTTTAGAGAAAAGGATAATAACTATGCTTTGAAATGGGATGAAATACCACAAGTAGATTACAAGCCTTGGGTGAGTACTACAGATATTGGGTCTGTTATTGCAGGAGCCAATGCAGAAACTTTTGCCAATGCCAATTTTAATAAAATAAAATTAAATGTAGAGTGGTTACAAAAATCTTACGACAAACAGTATAGCCTCAATTTGAAACAGTATAATTATGAACAAGCACAACAAAAGTCTGTTTATAAAGAAATGGAAGCTGCTTATAAACTTACAAAAGTTATGGATGTAAAAAATATAATTGCTGATACTTTAGATGTAAATAAAACAAAAGAAAAAGCTACACGCAATAAACAATTTGTAAAAAAAATTGCAGAAGATATTTATGTAGATGAGTCTGTAAAAATATTAAATAAAATGATTTTGAATGGCCAAGTGGCAAAGAAGAATTAAGAATAGAATTTATTTTGCTAGCCGCCCTTATATTAGGGCGGTTTTTTTTAGCCAATAATTTTCTTTTTGTGAATTTATATTTTTAATGGACTTTTGCAGTACCATGTCAGAAAAAATTATCATCACCATAGATGGTTGGTCATCTTGCGGAAAAAGTACACTTGCTAAACAATTGGCTAAAGAACTGGGCTATACTTATATTGATAGTGGCGCAATGTATCGTGCCATTACGTTGTATTTTTTAAGAAATCATATAGATTGGACAGATGATATGGAAGTTAAAAATGCATTACAAGAAATTAATTTGCATTTTGAACCAAATATAAAAAATGGCGAATCGGAAATTTTTTTGAACGATGAAAATGTAGAATACCTTATTAGAGATTTAATAATTGCAGATAAAGTAAGCGACATTGCTACAATAGCCGCTGTACGCACATTTGCGGTAGCACAACAACAACTCATGGGTACAAAAAAAGGCATAGTAATGGATGGTAGAGATATTGGTACCACCGTATTTCCAAATGCTGAATTGAAATTTTTTATGACGGCAGATATTGCAGTAAGAGTGGAACGTAGGTTTAAAGAAATGTTTGAAAAAAACCCAAATGTAATTTTAGATGATGTAATGCATAACCTCGAAATGCGTGATTACATTGACTCTCACAGAGAAGTAAGCCCATTAAAAAAAGCTGAAGATGCTATTATTTTAGACAATACAAATATTGGTATGGAAGAGCAACTTGCTATTGCTTTACGGCATGTAAAACAACCAATAGCTTAAATAGTTATTACCAATTTATTTTTCAAATTATTTAATATTTCTTGGCTATTTTTCAATTTGGCTATTTTTCCTATAACAGCTTCCACCATAGCATCGGGGCAGCTTGCACCACTGCTAATTAATATTTTTAATAATTTTTTTTCTGGTAAAAAAGTAAGTGTTTCCTTTTCTGTATGGGTGTGCAAATCAAAATGAAATATTTTATTATCGTCTGTTATTTTATCTGCTCCATTTATAAAATAGGTAGTCAGTTTTTCTTCGCACAGTTCTACTAAATGAGAAGTATTGCTGCTATTATACCCTCCAACAACAATTGCAAAATCTGCCTTTTGCTCAAGCAAGCCATACAATGCAGACTGGTTATCTAGCGTAGCATAGCACAGAGTATCTCTAGTATCTGCAAAACGTAGGGCAATATTATTTTCGGAAAGACTGTATTTTTTAATCATTACCGATTTTAAAAAATCTGCAATGGCTTGTGTATCGCTTGCAAGCATGGTGGTTTGGTTTATAACACCAATACGTTCCAAATCTTTTTCTACATTAAAATTTGTCGAAAATCTCCCCGCAAATTCTATATAAAATTCTGTTGATTTTTTTTCTCCAGTAATGTATTTACTTAGCTCAATGGCTTCTTCCATATCATCTACAATTACTGTAGGTGTATTTTTTGCAGCGTGAGAAAATGTAGCACGAGTTTCTTCATGCGTAGGTTTGCCATGCACCACTACAGAATAATTTTTCTTGGCTATTTGATCGCCACGGTTCCAAACTTTTTCTACAAATGGGCAAGTGGTATTATACTTTTTTGTAGAAATGCCAATAGCATTTATTTTTTCTTCTATCAATAACGTAGTGCCAAATGCAGGAATAATAACAACATCATCTGATGTTAAATCTTCAAAAGGAATAAGCATATTGCCTTTAGTGTCTTGTAAAAAACGAACACCACGAGCCAGCAAATCTGCATTTACTTGTGGGTTGTGTATCATTTCGCTTAGCAAAAAAATACGTTTATCAGAATTTTCATCTATTGTTTTAAAAGCAATTTCAATAGCATTTTCTACACCATAGCAAAAACCAAAATGGCGAGCAAGATAAATTTGCACATCACCCAAATCCAATAAAGTAGGCGTAAAGTCTTTCTTCAACTTATCTTCCTCTTTTCTTTTTTCTTTAATGGCACTTATTAACGAACTCCTGTATGTAAATGGAATACTAAATTGTTTCATAAATTAAATTGGTTACAAAGGTACGTTTTAACGTAAATTGCTTCTCTACAATTCATACAATAAAATTATAAATATTTCTGATGAACGTTTTACCCAGGTTTTTGATGAACAGTAATATGTACGAAGTAAACATTCGTCAATACACTGCAGAAGGCACTTTCAAAGCATTTGCTGCACATTTGCCAAGGCTAAAAGATATGGGGGTAGAGATATTGTGGCTAATGCCCATTCATCCAATAGGTGAGGTAAATAGAAAAGGCACATTGGGTAGTTATTATTCCATACAAAATTTTGAAGCCGTAAATACAGAATTTGGAACATTAGAAGATCTTAAAAATTTGGTAGAAAAAGTACATGCACTTGGCATGAAAATAATTATAGATTGGATAGCCAACCATGCCTCTTGGGATAATGTGTGGACAAAAACCAATCCAGATTTTTTTGTGCAAGACGAACATGGAAATTTCAAAAGCCCTTTCGATTGGGATGATGTTATACAACTCGATCATGATAATAGTGGCCAACAAAAAGCCATGATTACAGCTATGAAATATTGGGTAACCAATTTTGATATAGACGGTTTTCGTGCAGATATGGCGCATCTTATACCATTACAATTTTGGATAAAAGCCCGTATGCAAATTTCACCATTTAAAAAAGATTTAATATGGCTTGCAGAAACCGAAGAGATAGATTACCACCAAGCATTTGATGTGTCTTATACATGGAAATGGATGCATATTACAGAGGGATTTATAAAAAAAGAAAAATCATTGGGTGATTGTATAGCTATACTTCATGAATACAAAAGAGATTTCCCTATAAATGCATTGCGATTATTTTTTACCAGCAACCACGATGAAAATAGCTGGAATGGCACAGAATACGAAAAGTATGGCATACTAGCCAAAGCCATTGCAGTATTTGCTTGCACACACATGGGCGTGCCGCTTGTGTATAGCGGGCAAGAGCTACCAAATACAAAGCGATTGCAATTTTTTGATAAAGATGAAATAGCTTGGCAGCCAAATGTGGAACTGCATAATTTTTATAAAATCTTACTTGCGCTCCGCAAAAGAAAAAGCTCATTATTTTCTTCTAGCAACACATCAGTTTCTTTTTTTGATGAATTAGCAACTAAAAATATTTTAGTGTATCAATTAAAAAATGAAGAAGAGGAAGTAATGGTACTTTTAAATTTGAATAATGAAAGTATTTTAGAATATTTGAGTTTGCCAAATGTAAATGGAGTTTATAAAAATAGTTTTACAAAAATGGATATTGAAATACCACAAAAATATTTGTTGGAATTGGAAGGAGGTGGGTATTGTGTTTTAGAAAGATAGTACATCATTAGCCAATAATTGCACCAATAAACACAAATAAAAATTTGTAAAACAAAAATGCCTCCAATCACTCAGAGGCATTTTTAATAAATAAAAAATTATTTTATTCCCCTTCCAACGATAATGGATATTCGTACAACCCATCATAGCCAGGGTAAAAACCACTTACGGTAATATCTTTTTCAGTACCAATGGTTTTCTTCAATTCATCTAAAGAAGAAACTGTTTTGTCGTTTATTTTTAAAATTACAAAACCATCTTTCATTCTGCTTTGCTTGTCTATAGCGCCTTCTGGCTTTATTTTCTTTACCAATACACCTCCGCTTACACCATATTCTTTTGCTTTTTTAGCATCTAATGTGGCAAGGTCTGCGCCCAATTTATCTGCTGCTATTTCAGCTTTTACTACTTCATAGTTTCCAGCTTTATTTTTCATAGTTACACTTACAGTATTTTCTTTACCATCTCTTAAGTAAGACACATTCATTTTTTCGCCCGGTTTAAAACGGCTCACTTGGTCTTGTATTTCTGCACCACTTGTAACTGGCACTTCATTTACTTTTGTAATAATATCTCCTTTGCGAATACCAGCTGCATATGCACCACCATCTTTTGGCACTTCTTGTGTATAAATACCAGATGCATCTAACGGAATTTTTGCCATCTTTTTTTCTTCATCACTCAAATCACCAGCGGGTATATATTGAATGCCTAAGTATGCACGTTGTACGGTGCCAAATTTTATAATATCGTCCACTACTTTTTTTACAATGTTTACTGGTATAGCATAAGAATAACCAGAGTAATAACCAGTAGGAGATGCAATAGCAGAATTGATACCAACAATTTTTCCATCGGTATTTATTAATGCGCCACCACTGTTACCCATGTTTACTGCAGCATCTGTTTGTAAAAAAGATTCTACGCCGCCACCTACATTACCAGCTTTATCTTTATTTAAACCAAGGCTTCTTGCTTTTGCACTTATAATACCTGCTGTTACGGTAGTTTCAAGGTTTAGCGGATAACCAATGGCCAATACCCATTGTCCAATTTTTACATCGTCAGAATTGCCATAAATTAAATACGGTAAGCCAGCAACTTCTACTTTTATTACTGCTAAATCATATGCAGGGTCGGTACCAATTACTTTTGCTTTGTAAGTTTTTTTGTTGCTTAAGGTTACCATTATTTCGTCTGCATTGGCTACCACATGGTTGTTGGTTACAATATATCCATCTTCGCTAATTAAAACACCCGAGCCGGATGCACGTTGCTCTGGTATGCTATTATTTCCTCTGCCAAAAAATTGTTGAAACATATCATCATCGCCAAACAAATCGCCAAAGGGATTTTGCTGGCGCTGCATTTTTGGCAGATTATTAGAAATTTGTTTTGCGTTTGTTTTTGTTTTTATATGCACTACCGCAGGTGTGGCTGCTTGAGCAGGCAAGGTAAAGTCAACTGCTCCAGGCGGTGTAGTACCATCCATAAATCCTGTTTGTTTTGCATAGTTGGCAGGAATATTTCCACTTAATTGTCCACCAACTGTGTTGCTGTTTTTTACATATTTGCTGTAACCCCAAATTACACCTAAAGTGGTAATAGCACTAATAGCTACAGTAAATGCGATTTGTTTAAATTTCATTTTCTTCTGTTTTTTTAATTTAATTAATCAATAAAAGTA
>JAYSOC010000073.1:0-5661 GCA_043723285.1 Ferruginibacter sp.
GATACTGCGCCAGATTGCAGCGGCACAAACGTGAAACCGATTTTGCATAAAAATTATGATGGTTCGGATATTGTTTTACCAGATGATACTACGCAAATACTAAACGTTGTAAAATCGCCTTATTTAAAAACACATATTGGTGGCGATATTATTACCGCAAGTGGAAACACATTATTGGGTGCAGATGATAAGAGCGGCATATCTGTTATAATGCAAGCTGCACAATATTTAATGGATAACCCAAGCGTAAAACACGGCGATGTAAAAATTGTGTTTACGCCAGATGAAGAAGTAGGAAAAGGTGTGGCAAAAATTGATATGCAAAAAGTAGGCGCTCAATTTGGTTATACGCTCGATGGTGGCGAAGCGGGTTCATTAGAAGATGAATCGTTTAGTGCGGATGGCGCAAGCATAGTAGTGCATGGTGTAATAGCACACCCAGGTTATGCAAAAAATAAATTGGTGAATGCAATAAAAATTGCTGGTGAAATTTTAGATGCATTGCCAAAAACGGAATGGTGCCCCGAGACTACTGAAAAACGTGAAGGCTTTGTGCACCCTGTTTCTGTAAATGGTATTGCAGAAAAAGCTACTGTTGGTTTTATTGTGAGAGATTACACAAGAGATGGTTTAGTAAGCCATCACACACGATTAAAAAGTATTGCAGAAACGGTAGTGGCAAAATACAAAGGCGCTACAATGGAATATATACAAACGGAGCAGTATAGAAATATGAAGGAAGTGTTGGATCAACATCCACAAGTGGTGGCTAATGCAGCCGAAGCCATCAAACGCAGTGGCTTAGCGGTTATGCAAGAAAATATTAGAGGCGGTACAGATGGTAGTCGACTAAGTTATATGGGATTGCCTTGCCCCAATATATTTACAGGTATGCAAAATATACATGGCAAGCAAGAGTGGATTGGTGTAAACGATATGCTAAAAGCTGCAGAAACAATTGTGCATTTGTGTATGATTTGGGAAGAGGGAATTGAGGATGAAAAATAATAATGAAGGTTAGACCCGCAACTTGTGTCTAATCTTTATTATCTTTTATTTTATTTTGGGGCTGTTCACTGCATACAATAATCATCATTTGTACGGGCTATTCGCTACAATCTTTTTTGCCTCAAAGGCAGGCAAAAAAGGATTTCCGCTTCTATCCCGCAGCCCTTCATCAGCATATCTTTTTTCAGCTTTTATTATGCATTAGATTGACGAGAATTAAAAAACCAAATCCAGTAACTTTTATCAGTGATAACTGGTATTGTAATAATAATTAATTACAATAGTTTTAATCACCACCACCACATCCACCGCTGCAACCACCACCATCTCCACCACCATCTCCTCCGCTATCTCCAGCATCGCCGTCATCGCTATCTTCAGACGAATCATCCCAACCTCCACTTGCTCCGCCCCCACCTGCATCGCCCCCATCAAAGCCGCCAAATTCAGGATATGAATCTGCAGAGCCAGCATACGAATTATCGAAAGAGTTATACAATCCTACATCCGATGAATAAGAAGTATTGCTGTAATATAAATTTTCACTTGCTTTTTTCTCTCTTGATTTTTGAATATCTTCTGTCACCTTTTCTTTATCATATTTTGTAATATCCCAAATACTGGTAGGAGGTAATTTGCCAAATTCTTTTATGTACAATTCAATGGTTCCTAAATATTGTGCATGGTATCTTTCTGTTTGTTCGTCTAGTGGTATCAACTCGGGGTGATGGTTTAATTCGTATTCTATAATTTCTTTACAAAAAATACCATAAGCTTGCGTAAATAAAATATGCTCATGCCACACCTTATCTATAGGCTGAGAGGGCGTTACATGAAAATCGCTTATAACTGCTAAGTACAAAAATTTCTTATATTCATTTACTGCTTTTAATGCATAGCCTTTTGAGCAGTTGTGTTTTCTAGAAATTTTATCTGCAAATGCTTTTGTGGAAGCATCGGTAGCTCCAAATTTTTCGTTTATCTTTTCCCATAAACTAGGCGGTACAATATGCTCAAAATGGTAACCCTTAATGCGAAGCCATAATTCCTTTTTAGTCATAAAAAATTAATTAATAAATAATGATAAAATTGAAGAGATGGTAAGTTAATACCTTATTTTTAATGTACAAATATGAAAAAGAAAATTGTACTTATTATTGGTGCTGGGCATTTGGCTTATCGGCTAAAAAAATACCTTTCTACCCAAGGGTACGAAATCTTGCACAGTAATCTTGAACTTATAAATGCAGCTACAGATTCTGTTTCGTTAATAGAAAACTTGGATACCTACATAAAGAAGATAGATTTATCCTCCTTAGCTATGGTTTATTTGCTAGAAGATAAAGATGAAAATAATTTGCAATTAATTATTTCTCTTATTTCGTTAGTAACAAATATTCCTATTACGGCTTCATTATTTAACGAAAACTTAATACCGCATTTACAAAAAGATCATATCAATTTAAAAATACTAAACCCTGCAAAGATTGCTGCACCTTCATTTGTGGAGCAATTGTATGTGCAAGTTGATACTGAGCCTGTGTATGTAAATGTGTTATTGGAACAAAAATTTCATGCAAAAAAAACTTTTTCCCTTATTCAAAAATTATTGTTGGGTTTTGTTGTTATGTTATTGAGTGCCGTTATTTTCTTTCACTTTTACGAAAACCTAGCATGGATAGATGCATTCTATTTTGTAATTGTAACGGCAGCATCTGTTGGCTATGGCGATATTAATTTTGCTACCGGCTCTACCATAACTAAAATAGTTGTCATTTTTCTTATACTGTGTTCTACTATTTCTATTTGGATGATTTTTTCTTTAACAATCGATGTTTTTTTGAAAAGAAGAATTCAGTTGGAACTGGGTAGAAAAAAATACAATTTAAAAAATCACGTAATCGTTTGTGGGCTTGGGCGCCTCGGATATTTTATTGTACAAGAATTATTGCAAAAAAATGAAAAAGTAATTGTGATTGAACAGAACGAAAACTCCAATCATATAGATTATTTTAGGCAACTAGGTGCAGAAGTTTACCTTGGAGATGCACGCCTGCCAAAAGTAATGAAAGATGTAAATGTGCTTGAAGCCAAAGCGTTGATATCTGTTATCAATAACGATTCGCTCAATTTAGAAATTGCTTTAAATGCTCGCTCTCACCACCCCGAAGTAAAATTAATTTTAAGAATATTTGATGATCAGATGGCAGATAAAATTAAAGATTATTTAAAAATTTATCATTCGCTAAGTGCATCAGCCATTGCCGATGATAAGTTTTACGAAGTATTGGCAGCAAATAAAATGTAGTATTTGGTCAGTAGTTGTTTGTTATATATTCCCTGGCTTCATCTTGTGTCATTGCCGAAAAATTTCGATAACGATAATGCACATCAACAATTTCATCAATAGCATCTGCAACCAATTGTTGGTTTTTCCATTTTTTTAAATGTGCTATTACGATCTGTAAGCATCCTTTTTTGTAGGCAATTTGCCCAATTACATGTACCAAAGTATTTCGAACCCTTGCAGTTGTATCATTTTCTAGTTCTTGTAATAATGGTAAAATATCTTCAGGAAATTTTCTTCCCCTAAGTTCAATGCCATGGCAAATTTCTCTCCGAATTTCTTTGCTTTCATGATGTAAATATTTTTTTGCCCAATCTAGAACTGGCACTGGGTTTACTTCTGCCATTTTTTTTATAGAACCAATAACAGCATTGCGAGGCGCATGGTGCGTATCAAATAAACCAATGTCAAAAAAATGTTGTACAATTTTAAAATCTCGTTTCCCAATTTCGCCTGCTGCGTTAATAACGGTCTGGCGTATTTTAAAATCATCTTCCAATAATAAAATATCAAGGGTTTTTATAATATTCGGTTGAAGTGCTTTATGGCTTAAATAAAGCCGCCCTATAGATAAATACGCAGATTTTCTAATGTAGGTATCTTCGTCTGCAAAATAAAGAATGGTATTTTTTTGTTTGCCTTTTTCTAATTCTTTTAAAATGGTATTGCTAATATCTGCAACAACATTTACTCGTTCATGCTTATGTAAGTCATAAAATGGCATTGTTCTTGTCTATTATTTTAAAGCGTCACTAATTTTTTTTCTAAACTCAGGCTTCGATAAAACATTCAATTCAAAATTATTCATCCAACCTGTAAGCATTTCACTTTCGTTAATAGTTAGGTTGTTAAAAAAGTAAGCCATTTCTATTTTTTCGCCTTTTTGTGTAGTTGCATACAAAGCCTTTGTAAGTACCCATGCAGTGCTGCCGCCCTTCATGCCAGCATGTTTCAACCATGTTTTGTTAGCAGGATTTTCCATTACTGTTTCTAACACACCCGAAAGTACAGCGTAAGTATCCTCATCAAAAAATGCCCTGTTATTTAAAATGCTACAAATGCGCACATATTCTTTGGTTGTAGATGCTGGTAATTTATCGCTCCATAGTTTTTGCATTTTCATGCTAAGATCTTGCGGTCTAAATTTAGATTTTAGAATTGTATCGTATGCAAGCGCTTTATGCATATCGTATATGTATCGGCAATATTGTTGCTCTGTAAGTTTACCAATACCTTTTATTACTTCAGCCTCGTTTTTGCCTTTTGGATTTTGATACATAAACAACGATGCTACCAATGGATAAACAGCACTATGTTTTTTTAAACCTAGTAACTGAATGTTATCTTTTATATTATCAAGCCCCAATAATTCCATTAAAAATTCAGTATTGGCATTGCTGCTAAACATTATCATTCCTCTAGCAATATCAAATAATTGTACGCTATCTTTTATAATATGCCCTTTGCTTCTTTCGTATGCAACCCAATGAGGGTGGGCATCTCCATCAGTGTTTGGTATATAATATCTTTCTAGTTCTGCTAGCGACACCAATTCCGTTACTTCAATGGTATTTTTAGCCACTTGCTTTGCAAACTCTATTGCTACCAATATTTTTACAGTACTAGCAAGCGGCATCATTTTATCTTCATTCAATTTTGCAAGTACAGTATCGTTTTGTGTTAAATATAACGATGCCCTTTTTTTGTTATCCTTAATAAAATTTAATAATGAATCCGCAGGTGTTTGTGCATTTGCAGAAAAAATAGATGAAATGATAAATAATAAAAATAGAAATTTCTTTTTCATATTTCTTGTTTAACATAATGATTGAATAAATAAAATTCTCGTTACATTAAAAACAATATTAATTATTCATTATAAATTATTCATTAAAAAGAATTTTTCCACATCATACTCTCCACAGGCACATCTGGCTGCCCACTGTATTTTGCATTTTTCTTTTGGTTGTATTTTACTTCTATCTCACCATCCACAGGGAAATAAATAAGTTGCCCAATCGGCATTCCCTTGTAAACCCTCACAGGTTGTTTTACAGATATTTCCAATGTCCAATGCCCACAAAAGCCCACATCGCCTTTGCCTGCAGTAGCATGTATGTCAATGCCCAAGCGCCCTGTGGAAGATTTGCCTTCGAGGAATGGCACATGCGCATGCGTTTCGGTGTATTCTTCTGTAACACCCAAGTAAAACATATGCGGCAATAATAAAATACCTTCTTCTGGTATTTCAAAATGTTTTATACGGTTGTGCTTTTTAGCATCTAGCTCTGCATGCTCGTAGGTAG
>JAYSOC010000074.1:0-5646 GCA_043723285.1 Ferruginibacter sp.
AGAAAATCTAAATGTTTAAACTCTGGCAAAAGATACTCTCCATCATCTTCATTGTTGTATAAATAATGCACCATGTTTGTGCCTTGCACGGCATATTCATAAATAGAAAAAAAATAATTTCGTTCTTTTTTTCTTAATTGTATTTCTATACTATGGTTTAAAGTAAAATGATAACCCATAGCTTGGTTTATGTGCCAGCTAAATAAATAATCTTTTATAGGTGCCACAATGCCCAGCAGGCAAGTGCTGTCAAAAAAATCTTCAATAAGCGTTTCTGTATCTATTTTTAATTTCATTTTTGTAAAACCACTAAGACCCTAAGTTAAAAAGTTACACAAAGAAAAACAAATCTCTGCGGAATTTTATTTACATTGTTTATTATGCAAAAATTAAAATGTTATCTGAAAATTCAATTCTTCACTTCCTCTTTTCACTTTCACATTTGTAGTTTCGCCTTTATTAAACTTGTTTAATGCTCCCATATAACTTTGCACATCAGTAAATTTATGTTCGCCTAGTTGTATCAACACATCACCAACTTTTATCCCTGCTTTTTGTGCAGGTCTGTTTTCTGAAACTCCATCTACTAATACACCACTACCACTAAATGTATAATCTGGCATTATACCAAGGCTTACTTTAAAACTACTTTTGCCTATACTCACTTCTCTCGTTTTTGTAAAAGTAAGCTTGTCCATTTTATCCGTTTGGGCAATTATGTTTTGTATGTATTTTATAATTTGCAACTCCCCATTATAATTTATTTTATCTGCATCATCGCTTGGTTTGTGATAATCTTTATGGCTGCCTGTAAAGAAAAATAACACAGGGATATCTTTTTTATAAAACGATGTATGGTCACTAGGTCCGCTGCCACTGCTATCTAAATTTAATTTAAAGTAGGCATTTTCTTTTATTATTATTTGCCCCCATGTTGGCGATGTGCCATAGCCTCCAATAGTAAGTCCATGTGTACTATCATTCAATCTTCCTACCATATCCATATTTATCATGTAGTTTACAGTTTTTAAATCGAGCCTTGCATGATCTGTAAAATATTTAGAGCCAATCAAACCCAATTCTTCTCCTGAAAAAGAAACAAACAAATAATTGTATTTTTTATAAGCAGATTTTTTTAACCACATACTCATTTCGATCAATGCCGCTGTGCCGCTTGCATTATCATCTGCGCCATTGTGTATCATTGGTGCAGCGCCGGTGTATAAAGAGTTGTGGTCTTCGCCATAGCCAAGGTGATCGTAATGTGCACCAAGAATAATTGTATTAGTAGCGTTGTTATTTATGTAACCGATTACATTGTGACCTTGTTTTGTTTTGCTAGAAATATTTATGGTAAGTGTTGCATATATCATTCCATCATCAAATTTTTCTTTTAATTGATTTTTTACAAAAATGGCAGCAATGGGCAATGTGGTTGTTTTATCTTTTGCATCAAAACTTACATCATCTTTTATACTACTACTGTTTTTAAAAATAACTAACTTTCTATTTTTTGACGCTTGATCTATACAAATATTAATCAATTTGTCTTTTAAATCAAAATGCGGATTGTTCAAGTTTTCTTTTAGCAAATCGCCAATATCAAAAAATGCAATCTGTTTTTCAATACTACTAAGTTTTGTTTCTGCAAGATTACCTGAAAAAGAAAGTGGAAAAAAATGTTCGTTTGGGGTGTAAGCTATATCGCCAATGATTAAGTTACTTTTTTGTTCAAATTCTTTTCCTTCATTCACATCAAATGCTTGCACATAATTTTTATCTACTGTAAAAGTTTGTAAACCTACTTTCTTAAATTCCTTTTGAATAAATTCATAGGCCAACTTTTCTCCTGCACTTCCGGTGCGGCGTCCTTCCAATTTGTCATCTGCTAAAAAATTAATCGTAGTTTTTAAATTCTCTATTACTTTTTTATCGTCTTTATTTATTTTTTGTGCTGATAATGTTTGAGTGGCAAAAATTAATCCCGCAAATATGTATTTCATTCCTTTCATGAAACAAAGATAACACCTTACTTTCTTCTCGGCAAAACCAAGCTACAATTCTCTAAATCGTAACATCAACAAAATCCTAACCCTTATTTTTGCTTAAAATAAATGCATTTCAAAACAATCTGTTGAGCAAAAAGATAAACATAGCACTTGTAGGCAACCCAAATAGCGGCAAAACGTCGCTGTTTAATGCACTTACAGGACTCAATCAGCAGGTGGGTAATTTTCCCGGCGTAACGGTAGATAAAAAAACTGGCTCTTGTAAAATTTCTGAAAATATAGATGCTACAATCATTGATTTGCCTGGTACATATAGCCTTTATCCAAAGCGTTCCGATGAATGGGTGGCGTATAATGTACTCATGGGCGAAGATGAAGACATAAAACCCGACATGATTGTGTTGGTGGCAGATGCTAGTAATTTAAAAAGAAATTTATTGTTTTGCTCACAAATTATAGACCTTAAAATACCCGTTGTTATTGCATTTTCGATGATGGATATGGCAAATAAAAATGGGACTGAAATAGATATTGCTGGCATGGAAAGAGAGCTTGGCGTTCCAATTGTTTCTATCAATCCACGAAAAAATAAAGGTATTACAGCATTAAAAAAATCGATAGAATATTTATCGGATAATTTACAAAATGTACCCGCACGAGATTTTATAGAAGAAAATACCGCAAACACAAATGCCATACTCGAGGCAAAAAAAATATTGCCAAATGCTAGTCATTACAAGTTGCTACATTATCTTATAAATAATGAACATTTTTCTTTTAGTGCTGTGCAAATATCACAAATAGAAAAATTAAAAACAGATAATAATTTTAATGCTACCAAAACCCAAGCAGAAGAAATTATGCTACGCTACAGCCGTATAAAACAAATTATGCAGCAAACTGTGGTAGAGAGCGATCCTTTAAAAAAATCACTACTCACCGAAAAGATAGATGATATTTTATTGCATCGCACTGGTGGATATTTTATTCTGCTAGCTGTGATGTTTATCCTCTTTCAATCTGTTTTTTGGCTGGCTCAATTTCCTATGGATGGCATAGAGTGGACTTTTGGAAAACTCGGTGGATGGCTTTCTAATATTTTACCGCATGGTTTATTCGCCGATGTTTTTATAAATGGAATTGTAGCAGGCTTAAGTGGTATCATGGTTTTTATTCCACAGATAATGATTTTATTTGGGCTTATTACTTTGATAGAAGATACTGGCTACATGGCTCGCATAAGTTTTCTAACAGATAAACTCATGCGCAAAGTTGGGCTAAATGGCAAGAGTGTGATGCCCATGATTAGCGGATATGCATGCGCTGTACCGGCCATTATGAGCGCAAGAAATATTGAAAATAAAAAAGAACGGTTACTCACTATAATGATAACGCCACTCCTGAGTTGTAGTGCACGTTTACCAGTTTATACCATTTTAATTGCACTGGTTATTCCATCAAAATTATATTTTGGTTTTTTAAGTTTGCAGGGTTTGGTAATGATGATGCTTTACTTGCTAGGCACAGTTTTAGCATTGCTTGTAGCATGGATAATGAAATGGTTTATAAAAAGTACGGAGCGTAGTTTTTTTATTTTAGAGTTGCCCACTTACCGGGCACCGCGTTGGAAAAATATTTTAGTAACCATGGTAGAAAAAGCAAAAATATTTGTGGTAGATGCTGGTAAAGTTATTATGATAATTAGTTTATTGCTTTGGGTGTTAAGTGCATTTGGCCCTGCCGAAAAAATGCAAGCAGTTACAACAAAATATGATGCTATGGTTTCGGCTTCCCCATTACAAAAAAACATTTTAGATAAAGAAAGAAAAACAGCATTGTTACAAAATTCATACGCTGGCATATTAGGAAGTTTTATTGAACCAAGCATACGCCCACTTGGCTACGATTGGAAAATTGGAATAGCACTCATTACATCTTTTGCAGCTCGAGAAGTTTTTGTAGGTACTATGGCCACACTGTATTCCGTTGGCGATGGCGCAGATGAAAACAGTAACACACTTCGTCAAAAAATGGCAGCTGCCAAAAGACCCGATGGCTCAAAAGTGTATGACCTTGCTACAGGTTTGTCTTTATTAATTTTTTATGTTATTGCCATGCAATGTATGAGCACGCTCGCTATTGTAAAACGAGAAACAAAATCTTGGAAATGGCCAATCATTCAATTTGTATATATGACAGGGCTGGCGTATTTGTTTAGTTGGATTACTTATCAAATATTTAAGTAAATTTGTTATAAATATAAATACAATGAACGCAGAAAAAATAATGCGCCAAGAAGTAAAAAAATATATTGATACCGCAGATGTAAAAGTGGTAAAGATGATGCATGCCATGTTGGAAATTGATGCAGACAATGGCACATGGGATTCAATTCCTGACGCAATAAAAATAGATATTGATGCTGCTTTAGAAGAATCAAAAAAAGGAATTGTTACACCACATGCTGAAATAAAAAAGCGTTATCAAAAATGGATTGTAAAATAAATTGGACTGAGAGAGCTTGGCTAACTTATGAGGCAAATATTCATTATTTACAAAAACATTGGACTACAAAAGAGATAAGCAATTTTGTATTGTTGGTAGATAAATGGATTACAAACTTGCAGCCGCATCCACGTACTAGTACTCCTCGAAATAAAAAACACCCAAACATTAGATTTTCGGTAGTGCATAAAAGAGTAATACTTATTTACAAACATAAGCCACTAAAAAATGAAATAGATTTATTGGTGTTTTGGAATACATATAAAAACCCTAGAAAACTGAATGTAAAATAAAACGAGAAACAAAATCTTGGAAATGGCCATATGACAGGACTGGTATATTTGTTTAGTTGGATTACTTATCAGATTTTTAAATAGCATTCGTTATTGCCCCATTCAGTAAAAAATTTTGAGCCGTATTTTCCAAACTCCAATTTTTTGAATGCAACATTTCGGTAATAAGCGTTTTTAATTGTTCCGATGCTATTTTTGGCAAATCACTTTTGTGTGCTGCAATTTCTATTTGCTTTTTTCCTTTCGTATGTATGTCCATCAAATCTTCTTTACTAAATTTATTAAAAATACCATTTTCCATATTGTAGTATTTATAATCTGGCTCTATAGAAAGTATTTGTGGTTGCGGAAAAGACACCAAACTTATTTTTTTTGTAGCATCATTTGTTTCCCAAACACATTGGTCAAAATCAAACCCAATAAGCACTTTAGCCTTTATTATTACCAATGCTTTTTTTGTAGATGGTATAAAAGATAAAATTTGTTTTGTTTCTTCATAGTCAAACATCTCATTAAAATGTCCTTCAGCACATACCACTTTAAAAACTTTTTTTATACTTTCTACCACAGTATGCGAGCTTTCTGTAATTCTAATTGGTGTTTTTGCTTTTGCTGATTTAATAATAAAGTACATTAATGCAGCTCCCAAACACAACCCTGTAATCAACATTATAAAAACACTAGAGGCACTATTCGAATTAAACAACGAATACAAAATTCCTAATACAAACAAAGCGCCAATAATAATTACCAACCATTTTATTTGTTGCCATTTTTTGTCTAAAGAAACCATAAGTCTTTAAGTTTTATACAAATTAAAACAATTGCCTAAATATTTA
>JAYSOC010000075.1:0-2278 GCA_043723285.1 Ferruginibacter sp.
ATTGCCGTAAGATTAGGAAAAGCATTTTTTATTATTGCAGATTCTGCAAAGTAGGTGACATTTGTACCTGCACCAATTTCTATTTCGCCTTCTTTTTCTACGATGTAATTTTTATTTTTTAGGTTAGAAAAATGTAAATTAGCATCAACAACATCAGCATATTTTTGTACATACAAATCGGTACCGCCACCAACAATATAATGGAAGTCAGTATTAGCAATACTTTCAGTTTGTAATTCTTTTAATCGATTGGCAATACCATTGAAATATTGCGGCACTATTTTATGTTCAATAGCAAAATCAATATTTTCTTTTGTGTTGTTTTGTTGCATCAAACCTACCACATCTTTTGCAGCCAATTTTATACTTTGGTATCCTGTGCAGCGGCAAATATTTCCATCCATACTTGCAATAGCTGTTTCACTATTTAAGGCAGGTTTATTTATACAACAACCTGTAAGACTCATTATAAAACCTGGTGTACAAAAACCACATTGCGATGCATTGTTTTCTGCAAAGGCAGATTGCACAGGCGTAAGCTTTGCATCATTAATTCCTTCAATGGTTACAATATGTTTGCCATTGGCATTTCCAATAGGCATTAAACAGCTCGTTGCAGACTGATATTGTACCGCTTCATTTTCTAATGCACCAACTAAAACTGTACAAGCACCACAATCGCCTTCCCTACAACCAATTTTAGTACCTTTTAGATTTTTTTCGTATCGAATAAAATCCAACAAAGTTGTACCTGTGGGAAAATCAGTTTCAATTTCGATATTGTTTAAAATAAACTTCGTCAACCTATTTACAATTTTATGTTTTTAAAGATACAGAATAGTTAATAAACGAAAATATTATTGAAAAAGCTACAAGAGTAAAAAATATATTATGGCTTTGTTGCCATATTTTTTTTTGCAAAGCAAGAATTGATATACCCACATAAAAAAACCACTCTTCGTAAAAAAGAGTGGTTTACTATAAAAATATTTCAAAAATTTAAACTCTAAAGTGAGCGAAAGCTTTGTTGGCTTCTGCCATACGATGTGTATCTTCTTTTTTCTTGTAAGATGCACCTTCACCTTTGCTTGCTGCTACTATTTCATTGGCTAATTTGTCAGACATGCTACGGCCATTTCTTTCACGGCTATAGCGTACCATCCATTTAATGCTCAAAGAAATTTTTCTATCAGGACGAACCTCTGATGGTATTTGAAAAGTAGCACCACCAATACGGCGACTTCTAACTTCTACACCAGGTGTAATGTTTGTTAACGCTCTTTTCCATACTTCGTATCCTTCTTCACCTGTAGTTTTTGCTACTTTATCTAATGCATCGTAAAATATACTGTATGCTCCACTTTTTTTACCTGCCCACATTAGGTTGTTTACAAAACGAGTAACTAATTTGTCGTTAAACTTTGGGTCCGGTGCTAAGGGTAATTTTTTGGCTTGTGCTTTACGCATTTCTTTTAATTTTTAATTTGTTTAAGGGTTAAATTTCTTCAAGGTTTAAAACTTTACTCAACCCTAATTTAAGTGTGAATTTTTTTCTATTATCTAACGTCTAAAATCTAATATCTAGATTCTATTTTTTAGCTCTCTTAGTTCCGTACTTACTACGGCTTTGCTTACGGTCTTTTACACCTGCAGTATCCAAAGATCCACGGATGATATGATAACGTACACCTGGCAAATCTTTTACCCTACCGCCACGTATCAACACGATACTATGCTCTTGTAGGTTATGACCTTCCCCTGGGATGTAGGCAATAACTTCTATCTTATTTGTAAGACGTACTTTAGCTACCTTACGTAGCGCTGAGTTAGGCTTCTTAGGAGTTGTTGTATATACTCTAGTACATACACCACGACGTTGCGGGCAAGAATCAAGTGCTCTTGATTTGCTTTTCGCTTTTATAATCTCTCTTCCTTTTCTAACTAATTGTTGTATAGTTGGCATTTATATAACCTTTTTTTTCGGACGGCAAAGGTAGGAATTTATGTTTTAAAAAAACTCAAAATTTTAAAAAATGTAATTTTTCTTATTTTCCTATTAAACTCAGTATAAAATTCCTGCTTTTTACTTTGCTATTTTCTAATTAATAAAAAAATCTGTTGCTATTATTTATGGTTTAAATTAGTCATCATTTATTCTGTTCAACGAACTTCACAAAACCAACCAACAACAGTCGTCTGTTGTCTGTCGTCTATCATCCGTGGTCTATCGTCTGTCGTCCGTCGTCTGGCCTCTTCTACAATTTCATCATCCACTCAT
>JAYSOC010000076.1:0-2270 GCA_043723285.1 Ferruginibacter sp.
GCAGTTGGGGTAGCCCAAGGCACATTCACAGTGATATCAAGCGAATCTATTTTGTCTTGCATATCATGTTTGCAAGGCCACCAATCTCTGTCTTCATAAGATTCGGAAAGTGTGGTAATGTAATTTCCTGCTGCTGCTGTGCTGGTTTTTTGATAACCTTGCGCAGCACCAGAAACGGCGGGTGGCGTGCCTTGGTAAAAGATGATCAACGAATCGATAAAATTATTGGTTAGTGTAACGCCCAAATTGATGGTAACAATATTGCTTACATGATTAATATTCCCTACTGGTAAAAGCAAATTGCGAAATTTTATGGAATCAATTATTAACCCACTACGCAAATCGAAACTGATGGATGATACATTATTTTGAATGGTTTTAAAATTGGTTTGCACAGAACCTTTGATATATTTTACAGAGCTATCTGGATTGATGCGCCAGAAAATTTTATGATAGAGCACATCAATGTTTGCGCCAGTGCCGCTTGTACCTGTTGATTGTGTTTCACCAGGTCGGTTTGTATTTTCTGATATGCTGTTAAATCTGTAATGACTGGTAGGAACTATTGATTCTTGAGCGTATGTTTGGCTTATTGAAAAAGTAGAGAGAACGGTTAAAGCTATCCTTACAATTTTGTAGAAACGTAGGGTTGTTAATTTCATGATTTCGTATTGAATTTTATTTTATTTTTTTTATCTTTTTTGGACTTGTGTAGTAAAGTGTTTTTAAGTAATTTTCCAAGCAAAGTAAAGCTAATTTTAGGAACAAATTTACATTTTACATTCTGGAAAAATACATTATAAAAATTGATAAATACAAAAATTAAATGAACTTTTCTTGGCTTTCATGCTAGTCTCTTTGCAATCATTCATTTCAATCTAATGCATAATAAAAGCTGAAAAAAGATTCCCCCGCTCAGCGTAGCCCGCATGGAAGCGGCACCGAGTATATGTGTGCAAGCGCAGCGCAGCATCACATATACGAAGGTACAGCGCACAGGCGGATACAAATGTTTGGTTTTGCTTTGTTGCTCATGCTCCAAATTTTTTAAATCTTAAACAAGGGATATAAAATTTACAAGCTCACAAAAAATTAAAACTAAAAATTAAAACAATTACTTTTACCCAATATGAAAAGCATAACGCTCAATAAAAATATTAGCCGAAGGGTAGAGAGTGGTCACCCATGGATATTTTCTAACGAAGTAAATAGGGGAAAAGAAAAAGATACCAATGCCCTGCCTGGCGAAATTGTAAATGTATTTACGTTTGATAAAATATTTATTGGTAGGGGATATTACAATCCGCAATCGTTAATTTCTGTAAGGCTGCTTACTCGTAATAAAGATGAAGTAATAGATGATGCTTTTTTTTATAGAAAAATAGAACTGGCATGGGCGTATCGCCAAAAAATTGGCTATACAGAAAATTGCAGATTGATATTTGGTGAAGCGGATGACTTGCCGCAATTAATTATTGATAAATTTAACGACTACTTTGTAATACAAACGTTGGCGCTTGGTATAGATGTGTGGAAACCCTCTATTGTAAAGGCTTTGCAGCAATTGTTTTCGCCCAAAGGTATTTATGAGCGCAATGATGTGCCTGTGCGTGAGCTGGAAGGTATGGAGCAGCAAAAGGGTTTTCTCTCCGAAGAATTTGATACAAATATTATCATAAACGAAAAATCGTTTGATGATACCTACAATGGTATTAAAATGCATGTTGATATTGCCAATGGACAAAAGACTGGTTATTTTTTAGACCAACAAGATAACAGAAATGCAATAAGGCATATTGTAAAAGATGCGGATGTGCTTGGTGCTTTTTGTTATACTGGTTCGTTTGAAATAAGTGCGGCGCATTATGGTGCAAAGTCTGTATTGGGTTTAGATATTTCGCAGGGTGCTATTGATATGTGTAATAAAAATGCGGCGCTTAATGGACTTGAAAGCATTTGTACATTTGAATGTGTAAATGCGTTTGATGTTTTGAAAACTTTATCGAAAGAAGATAAACGATGGGATGTGGTAATGCTTGACCCTCCCTCGTTTGCTAAAAGCCGCAGCAGTATTGATAAAGCGGTAACGGGTTATAAAGAAATAAATTTGCGTGGTATAAAGTTGGTAAAGCCTGGTGGTTTTTTAGTAACATCTAGCTGTACGAATTTGGTAAACCCTACATTATTTTATGATATTATTTTAATGGCGGCTAAAGATGCTAAAAGAAATATTAGGCAAGTAATGTTTAACGCACAATCGGCAGACCATC
>JAYSOC010000077.1:0-2269 GCA_043723285.1 Ferruginibacter sp.
TGCTATTATAAAACCAAATAAAATTGCATTTTTAAAAGATTTAAATACTTGAAAGCCGACCTTAGCGAACGTTTCGTGAGGACACGAACCGAGGCTGGGAAGTTTTTAAATGTAGCTTTTGTACTTTCCATTTTTCTTCATATCTTTATTTAGTTTCTATACGGTGTAGGGACTCCGGGCGAAAGGAATTCTAATTCCACACCTACACAAAGCGCTACCGTTCAATATTGAAATTTAGTTTAGGGTTGCTATTTGTTTTACTTTTATAAAAAAAGCAGCATCATGAATAATTTCCGCCACACACTTTTACTGAGTATATTGTTTTGTTCATGCAATCAACAACCTACGGATAAAAAACAAAAAAGGATACATCTTGCAAACTCAACTCCAATTGGTTGCTCTCCTGAGGTATCAGACAAATCTTGGTATTCTTCAGATACAAAAGCGCCATTATTTAAAGACTTGGAAGGGATTCATTTTCCTATCACAACAAAAAGTATTGAAGTACAGAAATATTTTGATCAAGGACTTATGTTGTCTTTTGCTTTTAACCATGCAGAAGCAGGTCGTTCATTTTTTGAAGCCGCCCGACAAGATTCAAATTCTGCCATGTGTTGGTGGGGATTTGCGTATGTATTAGGGCCAAATTATAATGCTGGTATGGAAAAGGATAATTACCAACGAGCGTATGATGCTGTACAAAAAGCAAAAAATAAATCTGCATCCTGCACACAGAAAGAAAAGGACATGATTGAAGCGTTGAGCTTTCGCTATAGCAATGATACAACCATTTCCCGTTCTTTGCTAGATTCATCGTATGCTGTTGTTATGCGAAAAGTTTATCAAAAATATTCTAAAGATGCAACACTTGCCTCACTTTTTGCCGAAGCGCTATTAGATTTACATCCATGGAATTTATGGAACAAAGACGGAACAATGCAACCATGGACACCTGAGATTATTACAGTCCTTAAAAACTGTTTAAAGCTTGATTCACGACATGTTGGTGCAAATCACTTTTATATTCATACAATGGAAATGTCTCAACATGCTGAAACAGCTATGGCAAGTGCAGACCTACTCCGTAATTTGGTACCTGGCTCCGGGCATCTCGTCCATATGCCTTCGCATACTTACATACGGACTGGGCGCTATCATGATGGAGTATTAGCCAATGAAAAGGCTGTGATGATTGACAGCTTGTATGTAAAAGCGTGCCATGCACAGGGTGTTTATCCGCTTGCCTATTATCCTCACAATTATCATTTCATTGCAGCTTGTGCCACACTAAGTGGTGAAAGTAACATTGCAATGAAAGGGGCATTTGCAACTGCTGAACATGCCCATAAAAAATTATTGCGGGATCCTGCGTGGGCAACTTTACAACACTATTATTCTATTCCATGGTATGTACAGACAAAACTAGGTTTATGGAAAGATATACTTCATTCGCCTGCGCCCGAAAAAGATTTAAAATATCCATTAGTAGTTTGGCATTATGCACAAGGCATGGCAATGCTTTCTGAAAATAAAATTGTAGATGCAAAAAAATATCTTGTTGAGATGAAAAACATAATGATTGATACAACAATAAAAGATCTTACTATTTGGGGTATTAACAACGTTTTCGACTTATGTGTGATTGCATCAAAAACGCTTGAAGGAGAAATTTTTGCAAAAGAAAAAAAATATTCCAACGCTATTTTAGTTTTAAAGGAGGCTATTGTTGCAGAAGATGCGTTAAATTATAATGAACCTCCTGATTGGTTTTTTTCTATTCGTCACCACTTAGGAGCAGTACTAATTGATGCCGCAAAATTACAAGAAGCCATTCAAGTATATGAGAAAGATTTAGAAATCTATCGAGAAAATGGCTGGGCACTAAAAGGTTTAATGAATGCTTATAAAAAAATTGGTGACAGCAAGAAATATGAAGAAATGAAAATGCGGTTTAAAAAATCATGGCAATATTCAGATATTACAATTTTATCTTCTAGAATATTGGACTAGGAAATCGATAACTAATGTAAAATTATAGCTTAAAAAACTTATTAAGCCGAAACCTTCGCCTTGGTTCGTGTCCCCACGAACCATACGCTTTCGTAAAATACAATGCTATTATAAAACCAAATGATATTGCATTTTTTAAAAAGTTAAATATTAGAAAGCCGACCTTAGCGGACGTTTCGTGGGCACACGAAACGAGGCGGGGGAAGCGGAGATTGAAGCGATACTTTTTAAAAAAATATCACAAGCAATTAAATTTTTA
>JAYSOC010000078.1:0-2267 GCA_043723285.1 Ferruginibacter sp.
AAAAGCTGTAAGTGATACGCTCGGTATGGATGGTTTTATTGGAGAAGTATTGCCACATCAAAAATTAGAAAAAATTAAAGAGCTGCAAAGCAAAGGCGAGTTTGTTGCTATGACGGGTGACGGCGTAAACGATGCACCCGCTTTGGCCATTGCAGATGTTGGTATTGCTGTTGGTAGTGGCAGCGATATTGCAGCAGAAACGGCAGGTATTGTTTTGGTAAATAGTAATCCAAAAGATATTGTGAGCCTCATTTTATTTGGCAAAGCCACATACAAGAAAATGATACAAAATTTAATTTGGGCAACGGGGTATAATGTTATTGCATTGCCTTTGGCAGCAGGTGTATTGTACAAACAAGGTGTTTTATTAAGCCCTGCAGCAGGTGCAGTTTTAATGACCGTTAGCACCGTTGTAGTTGCTATTAATGCAAGTTTTTTAAAAGTGAAAAAATAAAAACAAATCGGGCAACAGCTAATCTGAAGAACCGGGCAACAGCGGTACTGAACGAAATAAAATATAATTATTATGAAAGTTCAAAAATTGTTTTTAGCAAAAATGGCTACTCTCATAGCCATATTTTTAATCGTCATTTCGTTTAATGCAAATGCACAAACAGCCAAACATTCATCCAAAATGAAACATTCTACAATGATGAAAGATTGTTGTATGATGAAAGATGGCAAAATGATGGTGATGAAAAATGGTGTAATGATGCCTATGGAAAAAGAGATGAAAATGAAAAATGGTACTACCTGCATGACAAACGGCGAATGCAAAATGAAAGACGGAAAAAAAATGATGATGAAAGACGGAGATTGTATGGACATGAATGGAAAAATGTGTACTGACAAAATGAAAAAAATGGATATGTCAGCTAAATACGCCTGCCCTATGCATCCAGAAGTGACAAGTAATAAGCCAGGCAAATGTTCTAAATGCGGAATGGCTTTGGTAAAAAAATAATTGGTATAAATTGGAGAACAATGCATTGAAATTTTTCTTCTATTAATAATTAATTTTTAAAAGAAATTATCATCATTTTATTGGTGATGATTTCTTTTTAAAATAAAGAAGTGAAAATTCTATTTTGGTATTTAATAAAATAGATAATAAGAATATTGAACAATGAAAAAAATAGCCCTCATAACATTAATCCTTACCATCTATACTTTTGCAAAAGCACAAGATATGAAAGGTATGAAGATGGATAAAAAAGCACCTTCTTCTTTAGAAACAAAAGAAAGGAAGGCTTCTACTATAAAAACAACCGTAAATAATACAGCTCCAAAAATTGTTCATTACGATTTGTACATAAGAGATACGATTGTAAATTTTAGTGGAAAAGAAAAACGAGCCATAGCTGTAAACGGACAAATACCAATGCCCACACTCACGTTTACCGAAGGAGATACTGCGGAGATATATGTGCATAATGAGTTGAATGAAAGTACATCCTTACATTGGCACGGGCTCATGTTACCAAATAGATATGATGGGGTGCCCAATCTTACACAAATGCCCATAAAGCCCCATTCCACTCACTTGTACAGGTTTGCTATTATACAACATGGCACGTATTGGTACCATAGCCACAGTGGTTTGCAAGAGCAAATTGGTATGTATGGTTCTATGATATTAAATAAAAAACCTGAAGATATTGCACAGAGAATTGACGTAGATGGTCTTCCCACAATTCCAATTATTTTGAGTGAATGGTCAGATATGAAACCTGAAAATATTCATCGAATGCTACACAATGCCACAGATTGGTTTGCCATAAAAAAGGGTACAACACAAAGTTATAGCGAAGCAATTAAGCAAGGTCATTTTAAAACAAAAATAAACAATGAATGGAAGCGAATGAATGCTATGGATGTGAGTGATATTTATTATGAAAAGTTTTTGATAAATGGAAAAGATGAATCAATTGCCCCGACTTTTAAGTCGGGGGATAAAGTAAGATTAAGAATTTCTAATGGGGGAGCCTCTACTTATTTTTGGCTTACATATGCAGGTGGCAAAATAACCGTAGTAGCAAATGATGGTAACGATGTTGAACCTGTGGAAGTAGATAGATTAATAATTGCAGTATCGGAAACGTATGATGTAGTGGTTACCATTCCCAATGATAGCACAGCCTATGAATTTTTAGCCACATCAGAAGATAGAACAAAATCTGCATCCATTTATTTGGGTAATGGTATAAAACAATTGGCAGAGCCACTACCAAAATTGAAATATTTTGATGGTATGAAAATGATGAATG
>JAYSOC010000079.1:0-2264 GCA_043723285.1 Ferruginibacter sp.
AGAAGAACAGCAAGGAAAAGATAGGGCGGAATATGGCACTTATCTCATAAAATACCTTTCTGAGCAATTGCAACCTGAATATGGTAGTGGGTATTCTTCCCGTCAGTTAAACTGGTATCGACAATTTTATCGAACTTTTCCAATTGTGTCCGCAGTGCGGACACAATTGAGTTGGACACAATACAAAATGCTGTTGTCTGTTGATAATGAAGATAAAAGAGAGTTTTATGTAGCTGAAACGGTGAAAAATAATTGGACATCAAGGCAACTTGAACGCCAAATTTATAGTAGCCTTTATGAACGACTTTTGCTGAGCAATGATAAAGAATCTGTACTTGCAGTAGCCAAAAATGAAAAACTTCCCACCGATGCTAAAGAGATAATAAAAGACCCCATGAATTTAGAATTTTTGGGGTTGAAAAGAGAATCTGCTTACTATGAAAAAGATTTAGAGCAAGCCATTATTACTCATCTACAAGATTTTTTATTAGAGCTTGGCAATGGTTTTTCTTTTGTAGCAAGGCAAAAAAGAATACATATAGACGGCGATGATTTTTCTGTGGATTTGGTTTTTTACAATCGCTTATTAAAATGCTTTGTGATTATAGAAATAAAAATAGATAAACTTACGCATCAAGATATTGGGCAATTGCAGATGTATGTAAATTACTACGACCGAGTAGAAAAACTAGAAACAGAAAATGCAACCATTGGTATTTTATTATGTGCAAAGAAAAATGATGGCGTAGTAAAATTTACATTGCCCGAAAATGAGAAAAATATTATTGCTAGTCAATACAATTTATATTTACCAACAGCACAACAATTATTGGAAGAGGTAAATAAAGAATTAGAAAACTTTGAGGAAAAAATAACAAAGGAAACGCCCCCTCTATCTCCCCTGAAGGGGGAAGAAACGGAAGAGATTATGCAATAGATTAAAAAATAAAATAAAATTTTTAATCTACGTTTCAATAAAAGATGATAAAAGAAACAATGTTGAATGGAGCGTCGCCACTGAAGTCCAATCAAGGCTTTTCGGTTCGTAAACAAAAAAATAAAATTTAAAAAATATTATGAGTTACCCTTATCAAATAAATTCTTTAGAGCAATACCACGCAGATTATAAAAAAGCTGCGGAAAAACCTGATGCCTTTTGGGGTAATGTGGCCGATAATTTTTATTGGAGAAAAAAGTGGGACAAAGTATTAGATTGGAATTTTACCGAACCAAAAATAGAATGGTTTGCAGGTGCAAAATTAAACATTACCGAAAACTGTATTGATAGGCATTTGCCTACCATGGCAGATAAACCCGCTATCATTTGGGAGCCCAATAATCCTGATGAGCGCCCTAGAACCGTTACCTACGCACGCTTACACAAGCGTGTATGCCAAGTGGCTCAAATGCTAAAAAACAATGGTGTAAAAAAAGGCGACCGTGTGTGTATATACATGGGCATGGTACCCGAGCTTGCGTATGCGGTGCTTGGTTGTGCAAGAATAGGCGCTATTCACTCTGTAATTTTTGGTGGCTTTAGTGCACAAAGTATTGCCGATAGATTGGATGATGCCAATGCAGAATTTATTATTACATGCGATGGTTCGTATAGAGGCGATAAAGTTATTCCGTTGAAAGATGTAATAGACAATGCACTTGTAGGAAATAAAACCATAAAAAAAGTGATCGTTTATACAAGAACAAGAACAGCCGTAAGCATGATAAAAGGCAGAGATGTGTGGTGGGAAGATGAAATGGATATTGCAGAAGACCAAGTAGAAAAAAATGGCGTGGTAAGTTTTGAAGCCGAAGAAATGGATGCCGAAGACCCATTGTTTATTTTATATACAAGTGGTAGTACAGGTAAACCAAAGGGTGTAGTACACACCTGTGCAGGCTACATGATTTGGACAACCTACACTTTTGTAAACATGCTTAATTACAAACAAGGCGATGTACATTTTTGCACTGCAGATATTGGTTGGATAACTGGGCACAGTTATATTGTGTATGGACCATTGGCGGCAGGCGGCACTAGTCTTATGTTTGAGGGCATTCCTACTTTTCCTAATGCAGGGCGGTTTTGGGATATTATAGACAAGCACCAAGTAAATATTTTATACACTGCACCTACTGCACTAAGGAGTTTAATGAGTTTTGGTGATGAACATTTGTTAGGAAAAAATTTATCATCTTTAAAAACATTGGGCACCGTAGGCGAACCTATAAATGAAGAAGCATGGCATTGGTACGATGATAATATT
>JAYSOC010000080.1:0-2259 GCA_043723285.1 Ferruginibacter sp.
AGTCTCGAAGACACAAAGGAAAAATGCTACGCATTTTTTCTACTTCGTGCCTTTGCGCCTTTGTGGCAAACCGTATTTTTTGCAGCGAAGCTGCGGAAAAATATTCTTAAATGTCATTTACAAAGAGCTTAAAAACTTTTTTATGAGTGTCTCAGGCTGACAGTCTTTAAATTGTGACTTTTAGTTTAAAATAATTTAAAGAGTTTTTATTTTATTAAAATAATTTTGTTAATTATAATCTTTATCGTAATATTGCAATATACAATTAAACAATGGGCGCATCTAACACAGAACTATTTACAAAAAGGCAAAACGATATTGCCAATATAATGAAGGCACTAGCTCATCCTGCAAGGGTAGCGATTATTGACTATTTATTAAAAACAGATGGCTGTATTTGTGGGGATATTGTAAAAGTATTGCCGCTAGCGCAACCTACGGTATCGCAGCATTTGAAAGAATTAAAAAATGCAGAACTCATAAAAGGAAATATAGAAGGCAATGCCATTTGCTATTGTATAAACGAAAAAACATTTTTTAAATTCGAACAATTTTTATCGGAGTTTTCTATAAAAATAGAGAAGAAAAAAAGTTGTTGCTAAAATTAAACATCTTGAAACTATCAGAAATTAAAACAATTCTTGCCAGCGCAGAAGCGGTAAATTTTCAATTGGAAAATGGAACTTTTGTACCCGAGCATTTTCATGTAACAGAAGTAGGTATGGTTACCAAAAACTTTATTGATTGTGGTGGTACTATTCGCAACGAGAAAAAAGTAAACTTTCAATTATGGGATGCCAATGATTATGAACATAGATTAAAGCCACAAAAGTTATTAAATATCATTTCGTTATCAGAAAAAAAATTAGGTATTGAAGACTTGGAAATAGAAGTAGAATATCAAAACAAGACCATATCTAAATACGGATTGGATTTTAACGGAAAAGATTTTGTATTGACTACAAAACATACTGCCTGTTTAGCTATGGACATGTGTGGCATACCAGCGGTACATTCTGTAATCTCAAATGTAAAAGAAGTTGCTAGTTGTTGTACACCAGGTGGGGGGTGTTGCTAAAAAAATGATTATGGAAATAAAAATCATAGAAGAAAAGAATTATCCTGCCATTGCAGAAATATATTTGCAAGGCATTGCTACTGGGTATGCCACTTTTCAAACAGAAGCACCAGAATGGGAAGCATGGGACAAAAGTCATTTGGCTTTTTGCAGATTGGCTGCTTTTGTAAACGGTGAAATGCTTGGATGGGCAGCACTTTCGCCAGTATCATCTCGTTGTGTGTATGGTGGCGTAGCAGAAGTAAGCATATACGTGGCAAGTAGCGCAAGAGGAAAAGGCATTGGCAAAATGCTTTTTGCACAGCTCATTAAAGAAAGCGAAGAAAATGGATTGTGGACATTGCAATCGGGTATTTTTCCAGAAAATATTGGCAGTATAAAATTGCATGAGGAGTTGGGTTTTAGAAAAATTGGCTACCGAGAAAAAATTGGAAATATGAATGGCGCATGGAGAGATAATGTGATAATGGAAAGAAGAAGTAAAATTGTGGGTGTGTAAATGTATTACCAAGGGTCATCCTGAGATTTTACCTCAGGATGATAATTTTAATTTGTCTTGAGATAAAATCTCAAGATAGCCCTCTAAAAAAAATAAAATATGAAAAAAGTATTGGTACTCTGCACAGGTAATAGTTGCCGTAGCCAAATAGCAGAAGGGTATTTAAAATATTTTGCTGGCAACAAAGCAGAAATTTTTAGCGCTGGTGTAGAAACACATGGCGTAAACCCAAGAGCCATTGCTACCATGAAAGAAGTTGGTATTGATATTTCGCATCATACATCTAACAATATAGAAGAATATAGAAATGTAGATTTTAATTTTTTAATTACAGTTTGTGATAATGCAAAAGAACGTTGTCCTTTCTTTCCAAGTAATGCAGTAAAATTTCATTACAATTTTCCTGACCCTGCAAAAGCGAAGGGTACCGAGGAAGAAATTTTAGAAGAATTTAGAAAGGTGAGGCAAATGATAAAAGATTATTGCGAGGAATTTGTAAATATTAATTTATAAGCTCGTTCTAAAACGAGCTATCCTGAGATTTTATCTCAGGAAGAATTAGAAAAATATATTTAGTCTTGAGATAAAATCTCAAGACAGCCCTCGTTAAAATCTCAAGACCACCCTCGGAGCGGAATTTGAAATCGCAAGGCAAATGATTAACGATTATTGCAAAGAATTT
>JAYSOC010000081.1:0-2256 GCA_043723285.1 Ferruginibacter sp.
TTTCATATACTAAATGAAAGATTTTTTAATACAAAATTAAACAAACGATTCTTTTTAAAAATCCATCTTTTTAAATATTAAAAGAAAAGTAAAATTTTAATTGTTGTATTTTATTTACCCCCTATAATTTTTTTAGAATATGGATTTTTATATTCATTAGTAAATACACATAAAAGCTCCAAGAGAAAAACATACATGTAGCAAAGGTGTACACATAAAGATGTTTCGCTTAACTATAAAAGAATCGATTTTTATAATGGTTTTCAAAAATGCAATAATTTTTTATTGTATTTCAACAGTTTACAAGCATACAAATAAAAAACCTTCCATTTCTCTTGCATTTACAGCATTTTTTACACTACTTTTGCACCTCATTAAAAAAAGCTGTGGGGATAGCCACAGGTTCACTTAAATAAAATATACAATGAGCAAATTACATTTCACCACCAAACATGCTAACGAGGCTACCGTTACACACAACTGGTACGTTGTGGATGGTACTAATCAAACCGTGGGTCGCATGTGTGCCAAAATTGCCGCTATACTTAGAGGTAAAAACAAGGCATACTATACCCCACACGTAGATTGTGGAGATTACATTATTGTTACTAACTGCGAAAAAGTTGTTTTTACAGGTAACAAAATGGATCAAAAAGAGTATTTAACTTTTAGCGGCTACCCAGGTGGTCAAAAAGGCGAAAAAGCAAAAAACCTTTTGGCCCGTCGCCCAGAGGTAGTAATAGAAAGAGCAGTAAAAGGCATGCTTCCTAAAAATCGCTTAGGCCGCCAGATGTACAAAAAACTATTTGTATATGCAGGAACAGAGCATCCACACGGAGCACAACAGCCAAAAGAACTAAACTTTAATCGTAAATAAAATAGATGCTAGATAATAGATATTAGACACAAGACAATATCTCCAACTAGAAATCTCATAAAAATAAAAAATGGAAAAGCAAAAAAACGCAGTAGGTCGCAGAAAAGCAGCTGTAACACGTGTTTTCCTTAGCAAAGGAGACGGTGCTATTACAGTAAACGGAAAAGACTACAAAACTTATTTCCCGCTTATATACTTACAAAACCAAGTGGAAGCGCCACTTAGGTCTATCGAATCTATCGATAAATACAATATCGTTATCAATGCAACTGGTGGTGGTGTAAAGGGCCAAGCAGAAGCAGCAAAATTGGGTATAGCTCGTGCATTGCTAGAAGTAAGCGCTGATTATCGTCCAATATTTAAAGCAGCTGGTTTCTTAACTCGTGACTCAAGAGTAGTAGAGCGTAAAAAACCCGGTAAGAAAAAAGCAAGAAAATCATTCCAGTTTAGCAAGCGTTAATAGGAGAGATAATAGACACAAGATATTAGACATAAGATATGGTCATTATTTATCAAATTTCTTTTATCAAGTATTACAATTTTTAAAAATTACTTTAATTATAATCAATGGAAAATACTTCCTTACAACAACAGCTACTAGAAGCAGGCGTACATTTTGGTCACTTAAAGAAAAAGTGGAATCCGAAAATGCTTCCTTACATCTTTGCAGAAAAGAAAGGTATTCACATCATAGATCTTAACAAAACAGTAGAAGGCTTACAAGAAGCTGCTGCTGCACTTAAAGCGGTAGCTCGTAGTGGTAAAAAAATCATGTTTGTAGCTACTAAAAAGCAAGCAAAAGAAATTACGCAAGAAAGTGCAAAGCGTGTAAACATGCCTTTTGTTACTGAGCGTTGGTTGGGTGGAATGCTTACCAATTTTAATACCGTTCGTAAAAGCGTAAAGAAAATGCAGAGCATCGAAAAAATGCTTGGCGATGGTAGTGCAGAAAACTTAAACAAAAAAGAAAGATTAGAACTTACTCGTGAGAAAGATAAAATGGAAAAAGTATTAGGCGGTATTGCAAATATCAGTCGTGTACCTTCTGCTTTATTTTTAGTAGATATCGGTCATGAGCATATTGCACTTGCTGAAGCAAAGCGTTTAAACATTACTACTTTCGGAATGGTAGATACCAATTCTGATCCTAACAAAGTTGATTTTGCAATACCAGCAAATGACGATGCTACAAAATCTATTGCTATTATTGTAAATTATATTACCGCAGCTATTGCTGAAGGTTTGGCAGATCGTCAAAATAACAAAGATGATGAAAATGCTGATGAAAGCGAAGAAAGCGCAGAAGCAAAAGCAGCTCGTTTTGAAAGCAAGCAAGATGGCGCTGACGATAGAAGACGTGGTGGTGGACGTGGACCAGG
>JAYSOC010000082.1:0-14611 GCA_043723285.1 Ferruginibacter sp.
CGTTGATATTTTTATACCACCTAATGGCATTGCATTTGCTATTTTAGTTTTAGAAAAAGTGGCTAATATTATGAAACAAAAATTACAGCTAAGTCTTCTTAGGCAAGTTTTCATTTTTTTGTTATTTTGGTTTTTTATTGGATTTAAAAAACTATTCGTTTTGTATTAGACGCAAAACGCTTAATAATGTTGTGTAATAAAGGCATCTGGAGCCACTATATTTATGTAGCAGTTTTTCTAAATATGGTCATTTAGTTTTTAATGTCTGCCTAAAGTTGCCCCGTACTGAAAGCCAATATTGATTGGCTTTTGTAGAATAAATTTAAAATTCAATCTGTTATGATGATAGAATAATTCTAGTGTATATAGAAGAATTTCGATTTAGGGGAGTAGATTTAGGGTGTTTTGATGTAGTATTATGTAGTTTACTTTCCGATACAAAACTTCGAAAATATAAAATCCAACTTATCCTCATTGGTAACCTCACCCGTTATTTCTCCTAAGTGATACAATGCTGCACGAATATCGGATGATAATAAATCGCCAGAAATATTGGCATTCAAACCATTCTTTATTTCTTGCAAAGAAGCCGAAATGTTTTTAAGCGATTCTAGATGGCGAGCATTGGTTACAATATTATTTTCTGCATTGGTAGTTGCTTGTACAGTAGCGGTAAAAAGTGTTTCTTTTAGTTTATCAATACCCTTATTGTTTTTTGCAGATATAAATTGAATATCTTTTTGTGAATATTTTTTGTCTTCAAAACCTTTATCAGCCTTGTTTCCTACGAGTAAGTATTTTATATTTTCAGTTTCAAAAATATTTATTTGAGTTTGTAAATCAGTTGCACTTTCAGTATTCACATCAAAAATGTAGAGTACAATATCTGCACTGCGCATTTTGCCAAAGCTTTTTTCTATACCAAAGTTTTCAATAATATCACCTGAGTTTTCACGAATACCAGCGGTATCTATCAATCTAAATAATATGCCTTGTATGTTTATTATTTCTTCAATGGTATCTCTTGTAGTGCCAGCAATATCGCTTACAATGGCACGTTCTTCATTCAATAAAATATTAAGCAAGGTAGATTTGCCTGCATTTGGTTTACCTATGATGGCAACGCTTACACCATTTTTTATTACATTCCCTAAAGTAAAAGAATCTATTAATTTATTTACCGATGATGATAATTCGTTTATAAGGTTGTAAAATTTTTCTCTATCAGCAAACTCTACATCTTCTGTTGCAAAATCCAATTCTAATTCTATGAGTGCAGAAAAACTAATAAGTTGCTCACGCATATGTGAAAGCTCGTGCGAAAAGCCTCCACGAATATTGTGCAGTGCAGCTTTTTGCGAAGCTGCTGTATTAGCTGCAATAATATCTGCCACGGCTTCGGCTTGAGTAAGATCCATCTTGCCATTTAAAAAAGCTCTTTGTGTAAACTCTCCTGCTCGTGCAAGTCGTGCGCCTTTGCTCACACAGGCTTCTATAATTTGTTGTTGTATAAATTGGCTGCCGTGGCAACTTATTTCTATAGTGTCTTCTCCAGTAAAACTTTTCGGGCCTTTAAATAGTGTAAGCACTACTTCATCTATCAATCTATCACCATCTTTTAGCATGCCTACGAGTGCAGTATGCGTAGCTTGCGCTGCTATTTTTTTTGAAGGAAATAATAAATCGATTATAGAAAAAGCTTTCGTGCCAGAGATTCTAATAACCGCAATAGCGCCAATACCTGGTGCAGTAGCCAAGGCAACAATGGTGTCGTCCCATCCGGATAGTTTGTTCATCATATTGCAAATATACAGGAGCTAATTTTGAGAATAATTTTGAGTGTATTAAAATGGTTGTCTTTTTAGAATTAGAGGTGTCAGCTTTTGGCAAATACTTTCAAGTTAAAAGTATCTAATAAAGGTGACACCTCTTCCGACAATATCAAATTCACCTTTTTTGTGAACAGAAGTATTAATTAAAATCTATCCTTTTAATTAATTTCTTATTGCTTACCTCTTGTGGTAAATGTTCCAAAATACTTTCTTTTAAAATGGTTGCTAGTCTTAGTTTTGCAAACCCTTTACTTGTTACCATACTTATTTCTCTCACTGGTGCTGGGCTTTTAAAATAACGCAACATCGCTTTCTTTGCTGCACTCATATCTATAGTTGCCAGTTCTGGCAATAGCGTAATGCCTTCATTTTTTTCTACAAATTTTTTGAGGGTTTCTATACTGCCAGTTTCAAAGTCTAAATGTTTTTGTACAGAAGATATTTTTTGCAACTCACAAAGATTGATGGCTTGGCTACGCAAACAATGCCCTTCTTCTAACAACCACATTTTATTTACATCAATATCTGCTGGTAATAAATATTTTTTAGCAAATATTTTTTCTTTTTTGGAAACATAAGCCACAAATTCTTCATTAAATAAAAATGTTTCGTGCAATTCTTTTTGCGAAAGCGGTGTGGCTAATATCCCAATATCTATCATGCCATTTTTTAAGCGCCTTATAATCTTATCTGTTGTAAGTTCGCTTACAGTTAAATTTACCGAAGGATATTTTTTTATAAACTCTAATAAAAATAGTGGTAGTAAGTATGGAGCAAGTGTAGGTATAATTCCAATTTTTAAATTACCTTCTACCATATTTTTTTGTTGATGAATTAATTGGCTCATCGTAGCACTTTCGTACATAATTTTTCTTGCTTGCTCTATAATGATAACACCGGTTTCGGTAGGTGTAATGGGTTGTTTGTTTCTAACAAAAATGATTGTTTTTAATTCTTCCTCTAGTTTTTGTATTTGCACACTTAATGATGGCTGTGCAATATGGCAATGCATGGCTGCTTTACCAAAGTGGCGATAAGTGTCTAATGCTATGATATATTCTAGTTGTTGTAAAGTCATTATAGGTTTTAGCTATTATATTATAAAAATAATCAATTAAAGTTATAACATATTTTTTATACTTTTATTTTAACAGAATTTAAGAAGAGACTATAATTACCCAAAAGTTGTATGTAAACAAACTAAAAGGGTTTAAAAATATTATCCCCGTGAAGATTTGGAAGCCATGGAATTTATTTTCGTGGCTTTCGTCATTTTGACAATTACTAGTACTTTAGTTTAATGTACATTTATTATATCTTCATTTGCTTATTTTTACAAAAAAATTGAATGGTATCTAACGACCCTTTACACGGCAAAACACTTCAAATGATTCTTACAGATTTGGTTCATCATTTTGGATGGGAGGGTTTGGCTGAGCAAATAAATATCAATTGTTTTAAAACAAATCCCACTATTAACTCTTCTTTAAAATTTTTGCGCAAAACAGATTGGGCCCGAAAAAAAGTAGAGCAACTGTATATTTATACCATTATCTAAAAATAATTTATGTCAGAATTTGATACAGCTATGATAATTGCACAAACAAAAAAATGGATTATTGATGTAGTTGTGGGCTGCAATTTTTGCCCATTTGCTGCAAGAGAAATAAAACGTGGAAGTATTCATTACTTAGTTTTGCAAGATGCAACAGCAAAAACTGTTTTAGAAACAACCATAAAAATATATAAACAATTAGACAATGATAAAAATACAGAAACAAGTTTATTAATACTACCCAATAATTTTGAAACATTTACTACATACTTAGATATGGTGGAAAAAGCAGAAAAACTTCTAGAAAAAGAAGGTTACGAAGGCGTTTATCAAATAGCAAGTTTTCATCCACAATATTTATTTGCTGGTTGTACAGAAAATGACCCATCAAATTATACCAATCGGTCACCTTACCCCATGTTGCATTTTTTACGAGAAGAAAGCGTGAGTAGTGCTGTGGATTCGCATCCTAACATTGACGATGTGCCAGAGCAAAATATTGCTTTTACAAAAGAAAAAGGATTGAGATACATGCAAGCATTGTTTGCTGCATGCATGGTTTGAAAATTATAGACATAAAAAAACGGAGTGTTGAATTCCGTTCTAAAATAATTTTATAATTAATTATTTTATTGTAAAATTTATAGTAATATTTGTTTCTTCGTAATGCCTTCTATCTGCTGGATCAGCTATTTTTAAAATTACAACATCAGTACCATTGCCGCTACTTTTTGGAGATCCATTTCTCATAAAAGAATATCTGCCAAGTCCACCTTGCTTTACAATTTCACTTACGCTAAAATCTGTGGCTTGCTTTGTAATAGTAGCAATATCTTCAGCATCGCCATATTTACTCAAATCTAAATTCTAAGTAACGCCAGCATCTATAGAAATGTTCAATGTAATATTATTTACTTCATCATTTTTGTGATGATTTTCTTTTGAGCAAGAAGCCAACATGCATAATATTAAGAAAGTTTGAAATAATAATTTTATTGTCTTTTTCATAATAATACATTTTTTTTTAGATGCTAAATTTACAAATTCGTGGGCATATAAAAATTAAGTGCGGCTAAAATTTATACATATGAGGTTAAATATAAAAGTCCTTTGCTTAGCTGCTTGGTTTTAATTAAGTATTTTACTATCTTCCCATTACTATTTTACTGTATTAAAATACGGCTTTTGTATAAAATTTTTCATATCTTTTTTGTATCTACTTGTACCATTAATTGCATTAGCAGGTGATTATGACACATTGCCTGTATTGGCAAAAATTAAACAGTTTCATAAATCAAATATTAGAATTGAAAAAATTGATATTGCATTTTCTATTGTTGATAGTTATATAAAATTTGATTACGACGACTCTGCACAAATCTGGATTTATACACTGATAGAGTTAAATAGTGTGAGTTCGGACGATACTGTTGATTATTTTATCCACTCCAGACAAACAGAGATTTTTTATTTTAGCAATCTTATGCAATTTGCTGGAGCATCTGCCAATAGAACAATTGCTATTGCACAAAAAATAAATTATAGTGCATTAATTGCAGATGCATTTGCTTTTAAAAGTTATATTTACGAAGAGCTCGATGATATAACAGAAGCAAAATCTGCAGCAATTATTGCCAAAAACTATTTTCCAAAATTTCCTAGAGCGTTTAAAAGAACTTTAATAAACTATAGTCAAATTATAAACCAAGTAGCTCAATTGTATGTAAAGCTGCAAATAACAGATTCTGCTTATTTATACAATTCATTGGCATTAAATTTTGCTATTCAAAATGATGCCAAAAGGGCAACCAATATGTGTTATAGCACATTTGGAAATATATTTCGCTACAAAAAAAATATGATAGTGCTTTGTACTATTATAATAAGTCTAACAAAAGTTGTTTGCTAAATAGAAATTATGACATTGTTTTATAGAATACAGGTAAACAAATACTAATAGCAAAAAATGAAAATGCAAAGGCTTTTATTTTATTGCTAAAAGGGGTTGCATTAATTGATTCTTTAAAGATAAGCTCATTTTTTCAAAAACTTTTTTACAAAGATGCATTAGAAATTTTTACAGAAAATAAAAATGCTAGTGCAATAAGTCTTATTCAAAAAAAAATTATAGCATTAAATGCTTACGAAAGTAAAGACGGGAATAAATTAATACAAGATATTTCGCAAAAATATGTAGAAAGTGAAAATGCTCTATTGCGGTCAAACTTTGCAACATTAAAAAGCAAACGAACCATTACTACTTTTCAGGTGCTAAGTATATTGTTGCTAGCAAGTTTAATCGTACTCACATTTTATTTTTTATATAGACGTAAAAAAATAAGTTATTGGAATTTGTAGCGCAGCAAAAAGCTATAGAGCAAGAGCGAATTCGCCTTGCACGTGAGCTGCACGATGGTTTAGGAAGTATGCTTAGTGGCATTAAGCATTCTTTTTCTTCAATAAAAAACAATATGCATTTAGATAATAAGCAAGATGTAGATTTTGAAGCAAGCATAGAAAAATTAAACATTAGCATAAAGGAAATTAGAAATATTTCGCATAGTATGATGGATGCAGATAGCTTGCTGCAAGATGGATTGATAAATGCTTTAAGAGAATATTGTAGAAGTTTGAGTAAGCCAGGTACTTTGAAAGTGAATTTTGAAGAAGTAGCGTTGGAAAATATGGTTTTAAAAGATGAACAAACTTTTCATGTATTTAGAATTGTGCAGGAGCTTATACAAAATATTTTAAAGCATGCTCAAGCTACAGAAGTAATTGTACAATTAAGTAAAAACAATAACGAACTTAATATGACAGTAGAAGACAATGGTAAAGGGTTTGATATAAATAATGTGGCATTGAAGAAAGGTATTGGTTTAAAAAATGTAGCAGATCGTTTAAAAATAATAAAAAGTAAAATGGATATAAAATCTTCTTCAGAAAACGGGACTTCCATATTTATTACTTGCCCTTTGTAGCAGTTTAAGCTTGCAGTTAATCTATTTGTAGTATATTATATTGCATTACAATTTTTACTAAAGATGCCGTATTTTTTGCGCCAAATTTTGTTAACAAATTTTTTCTGTGGGTATCTATTGTGCTAGCACTAATAAATAGTCTTTCCGCCATTTCGTTATTGGTTAAGCCATTTGCAATAAGCTCCAGCACTTCTTTTTCTCGCCTTGTTATAATGGGTGCTTCATTGTCTTTGTCATTTTTTCTTACAGCTACTGCAGCATCAAAACTTAAATATTGGTTGCCATTTATTACAGTATGAATACCTTCCATCAACTCTTGCTGTGTAGCATTTTTTAGCAAATAGCCACTCGCTCCGTTTGCAATCATTTTTTCTATAAAACTTTGTTGGTTAAAAGTGTTTAGTCCCAAAATGTAAATTTTTGGATATTTTTCTTTTACTTCTTTGCATAAATCTATACCATTTTTATCTGGTAGGTTTATATCCATTAAAATTACATCGGGCGTATTGTTTTGCAAAAAAGTTAAGCAAGTGGCTGCATTGCTTGCATGACCGAGCCAATCAATATCACTTTCATTTTGTAATAAAGAATGAATACCTTCTACCACCATATAATGGTCGTCCACAATAAAATGTTTAAGTGCCATTTTATTTTTATTTCAATGATATACAAATTTTAAAACTAATTGTAAAAAAAAATACAAATATTTCAATTAAAGCCTCCCCTTTTTTCATGATATTTTGAAAGGTAATGCTTTTTTAAAAAATCCCCTTTTTAAGGGAGAATTAATTTTGTACAACATAATTAGCTTTGGCAATTGTAACTTTTTTGCGTAACTCTATAAAACTAATTGTATAAAAAAATATTTTTACTTCTAAGCCTTGTTGTAATTTTTATTGGTGCGAATGCACAAAGTGGACCCACACCCGATAATCCATTTCTGTCACGGCGTGGTTTTCGCAAGCCGATACTAAAAATTATAAAAAATCTAGCTGCGAAACCCCGACGCATGAATACTTTTTTAATTTTTAAACGACCAAACTTCTCTCATGTCGGAGTTTTCGCAAGAAGTACTAAAAATTATAAAAAAAACTTTGTTGCGAAACCCCGACGCATGAATACTTTTTTAATTTTTAAACGACCAAACTTCTGTCACGGCGTGGTTTTCGCAAGAGGTACTAAAAATTATAAAAAAACTTTGTTGCGAAACCCCGATGCACGAATACTTTCTTAATTTTAAAGTAACTAAACTTTTCTGTTTTTTAAATGTGATAATTAAGAAATCTTTTGTACTGTTCTTTATTTGAGGATTGGGTGTTTAATTATGCTTGGTACTTTTCTTAGCCCTAGTGCGTGCCCCACGCACCATTCATTTCAATAAGCGAATGTCTTTCGTGAAACACAAACCGTGGCATTGGTTATTATTTTAAAAAGTAACTTTAGTGAAGGTAAATAATAACAATGTATCATCCTGTCGATTTCTGTTCAACACTTAAATTGCACTACTTTTTTTAATGAAACAAGGCCTATAAAAATTGTGCAAAAAAAAATCATTTGTATTCAAAAATTTATTTTAAATTGTATTTCCAATTTTTTTTCAAAGACCAATAAAAATAAATACGGCTCTCCACAGCGTGATTACCACAGTTTCTAATTATAATTTTATACACTTAAAACCAATAGCTGGGTTTAATTATTACAGAATAAAACAAATAGATATAGATGGTAGTTTTACATATTCTGTGATTGTAAAAGTGCTTAATAGAAACGATATTAAACAAACCATTATTGCACCAAACCCTGTGGTAGATGTACTGAATATTGTAGAGCCAAACACTACATTTATAAATGCCGTAGAAGTGTATGATAGCAAATGCGCATTAATGATTCGTAAAGTTGTAAATGCCGAAACTCAGGTGTATAGCGTACAGGTTTCTATTTTAGCAAAAGGAAATTATATGTTAAAAATAAATTATAAAACTGAAACAAAAACGTTCTCTTTTGTAAAATAATTTCTTTACTGGGGGGCAAACAAATAAGATGCATTCGTTTTATTTTGGGTGCATCTTTTATTGCTATGACTACTTCGAACGCTTCTTACAAAACCATAATACAAATTTTAACTAATCTCTTAAATTATAAAAGTTGTCATCCTGAGCTTTTCGAAGGCGGCTTTCATTAAGTGCATCGGGTTCGACAAGCTCACCCTGACAATATTCTTTTTTGGACTTTGTATTATTTATAATTGGTATAATGCCATTATCATAAAACAATTTGCTAAATGTGTCAGACACATGCATCTGGCTAAACTAATTTGTGGAAATAATTTCATCCAACTTTAATTGTTCATAATTATCCATAAACGAAACGATATTTTTAAAAGCAGAAAATTCATTTTCTTTGTGTAAGCCTTTAATTACAACTGCCTTCATGCCTGCATTGGTGGCGCTTTCTACGCCTTTGGGTACATCTTCAAACACAATGCACTCATGAGGTTGTACGCCCAATGCTGCAGCACATTTTAAATATGTTTCTGCATTTGGTTTACTTATTTGCACATCATCTGCACTTATAATGGCATCAAAATAATGGCGAATGTTTAAATTATCCAACACAAAATCTATATTAAACATGATGGCTGCTGAGCCAATGGCCATTTTAATATTTTTACTTTTTGCTTCTTCTAGCAATGCAGGTAAACCATCTATCAATTTTAAATGTGGTAGATATACTTTTTGATAAGCCGTTTCTTTTTTTATGCTAATGTCATTTTTTTCAGCTTGCGAAAATTTGCCTGGAAAAATTCGGTCTAGTATTTCATCGTTTTTTCCATAGCATTCTTGTACGGTACGTGCCCTAGAAAAATTGGCTCCAAAGTCATTAAAAAGTTTGTACCACGCTGTTATATGAAATGGCATATCATCAATCATAGTTCCGTTAAGGTCAAATAAAAATGCTTTTATCATATTTGCTGTTGAAGAATTTTAAAACGAGTCTCTATTTTTGAAGAGGGCGCAAAGGTAGAAATATATCTTTTTATAAAAACGAATTTTTAAAGAAGTGTTTAATTTTTTTTTATAAACATTTCAAAAAAACAAGTTGTAATTTTTGTTTAAGCAAAAAATAAAGTGTAAATTTAAGTATGTATAAAGTTTTATTATTTATCACCATTTTAATAGGTTGTACCATGAGTAATCCAGATAAAAAGCACGCTTATAAAGCTGCTGAGTTAAATGAAAAAGATTGTTATCCAGATCGTAAAACTGTAAACACAGTGGACAACAAAGAAGGAGAAATTTTTTTAATAGACAATGTGAATTTTGGCATTCGTTACAACGGAGACAGTACGCAACTATTGCCTTGTAACCTTCCGGAGAGGTTACAAAAAAGCGGATCAAAAATTGTTTTTAGCGGAAATGTAAAAGAAACAAAATTAGAAGAGATGTGGGCTGGAGCTCCGTTTGTATTAACAAAAATTGAAGAAAAGTAGTAAACAATAAAGGCAGTTAATTAATAACTGCCTTTATCTTTTTAAATGAAACCTTCATCAGTTTCTTTCATCTCTATCATCTTTATTTTTGTCTTCTTTTTCTGGTGCTAGTATAGTTGTAGTTTTTTTAACTACCATTTCTTTCACTTCTTTTCTTATGGGTAGTGTATTAACAAAATCCACTAAATTCTTCACCGTAGCTTCTGCAGCTTTCATATTTCCTTCTCTCTGATATGCTTTGGCAAGAATTTGCATAGATTGGTTTAGACTTATATTATCTAATCCTTTACCAGTCTTCGATTTTTCAACTACTTCTTTAAGCAATGCTTCACCATTTGCAAAATTTGGAGTTCTTATTTCCATTGTTTTTTCTGGTGTAATTGTTTTAAAAGTGCGTTGTGCATTTACACCTTTTATAAATTGTGCATATACATTAAGAGGATGATCTTTGTATTTATCATTTATCAAATTTAAAGCATCATTTCCTTTTTTAAGGTATGGTGCATCCGATCCCATAAATGCAAGTAGGTAACCCACTTCTTCTTGAAGAAACAATTCTGTTATCTCATCATCTTGCTGGCTAACTGGGCTTTTTACCCTAAGCTGCAAAGTATCAGATACAATTCTAGAGCCATCTTCATGATAATACACAGCACGAATTTGATAAGTACCAATTTGGTCAAAAATAAATCCTTGTTTGCCAAATCCAATGTAAGAACTTTCGTACACACCCGGATTTTCTTTATTTAAAATGGTGTGCTCTGGTTCAATACACATTTCTGCAAGAGGTTCATATACTATTTTTTCGCCACCAGGTTTTTTTATACCAATGGTTACAAAAGCATAGTTAGCATGTAAGCTACTTATTACTCTATTGTTTCTGGTACTAGTTGTTTTCAATTTTGTTTCTAACACTACGGGCTCTCCAAGAAGGTATGTTTTTTTTGCTTCCAATTCCAATTCAAGGTTGGTAGTATTTTCGATATTGTCTTCAAACATGCCACCAATATCTTGTAAAGATGAACCAACTGTAAATGGATTGCCGCCCATAATTAAATTATTCCTAAATCCGTGTCTTACATGCGTAAGTTCTGAAGTATCAAATTGAAAATTGAAATGGTTCCAAAATGCTGCTGGTCCGCCAGGATAACCCCATGGATAATTCATCCACGATAATGAACTTGGAATATTTGGTTTTGGCGGAGTAGCCAAACTTTTTTGCCATGAGTGCAATAAATTAAAACAATGCCCTAATTCGTGTGTGCAAGTATATAACTGCAAGCGTTGTTGCTCTGCAGATGTGCCACCAATGCCTCTGTAAAATACAGCGCAACCTTGGCGTTGCAATCCAGTTTGATCAAACATAATACCATACAAACCAGGTCCATTAATATGTTCGTATGCGTGCAATAACCAAACGTCCCATGCAGGAGTATTTTGATACAAGCTAAAATGATTTATCATGGCATTGTGCAATTCTGCATTAGTCCATTTTGCATCTGGTCCTGCAAGAGACATAGGTACTACATTACTAATGCCAGATGTAATCATTTCTACACCTGCTTCTGTGTAAGCACCGTTTACACTTAGCATTCTTGGAACACCGCCAGAAGGTAGCAAGCCGGTGTTGTAAGCATTAAAAGGAACTACACCAGATGTACGATCCTGCTCTAACCTTACTGTTCTATATGCTCTGCTAAAATTATTGCATACATACATAGCGCCAGGAGCATTTGTTGTTATATGATACCACTGCAATAATGCAGGCGCTAGTGGTTGAAAAATTCCTGTTTGTTTAATTACAATTTTTAATTTGTTGTATGATGTAGCCCATGTAGTAGATGTAGTGCCTACAATTGTAATTACGCCATTTAAAATACTAGTAACAAGGCTGTCTGCAATAAAAGATCCAAAGTAAGATTTGGTTTGTCCGGATATAGCATAGTAATCACCGCTTATTTTTTGCAGTGCTTTATTGCCATCTATATCTACTCTAAGCTCTACCTCAAAGTTGCCCAATTGTCCACGATACCTACCAAAAACTTTGTTTTTAATAATAGGAAATGGAATAGGCAAAATAGTTTGAGTGGCATCTGCATCATCAGTTTCCATTCTTGCTTCATCCTCCAGCATGGCGGTTCTCATTTCATCTTGATCTACTGTAGCAAAATATTCATCTGCAAAATCTTCTTTCTTTTCTTCTTTTGGGGTAAAGTGTTTTTTTGTTTTTTTAATAACTGGCATAGCTACCGAAGCAGTAGAATTAGGCTCCATGAGTGCATCTGCATGCCCGTTACTTGGTTGATAATTCATAATTAATAGTTTAATAGTGTTAAAAAATGTAATTTCAGTATCATAAACTGACATCGTTTTTCTTTTTTTATTTCATAATGTTTTTTTTAAGTAAAAAATATTTCTCTGCCATTACGCAGGCATAGATGGTGCGTGCATTTATAATTAGCGGCTCAGATTGAAATGTTTATTTAAGGTACAGATTAGTGGGGGAGTTTATTTTAATAACAAATACAGAGTGTATTAATTATTAAAAAAACAAAATCAAAAAAAATATTTTAGTAAGTAAGTTTTATAAAAGCCAAAATATAAATCGAGCGTTATAAAGCCTTTCAAAAAATATCCATTGCTATAAAAAATAGCCATTGCTATCTGGGCTGAAGGGATAAAAGGTAAAATTTAATGGGACGACAAAGTTAAGATTACAATTTCAAATATAGCGAATAATTTCAATATTAATTTATGCACAATTTTATTTTTTTAAAAAATACACTTTCAACTTTTTATCTAACTCCGCTGGCATATTTATTTTTTTCATACTGCCGGCTTCTATAAAAAAAAGCGTGGTTTCTCCTTTGTTCAGCAATTTTTTTTCTTCGTTAAATATTTCGGTATAAAAAGTTATGCTGTGTGATCTTGGCATTTCTTTTAAAATTGTTTTTACAGTTATGAGGTCGTCGTATTTTGCTGGGCGCAAAAAATGGCTTTGTATTTTTACTACTGGCATTATGATGCCCATGGCTTCTATATCTTTATAAGTGTATCCTAATTGCCTGATGGCTTCTGTGCGGCCTATTTCGTAAAACTGTGCATAGTTGCCGTAATAAACCATTCCCATTTGATCGGTGAGGGCGTAGTGGATGCGGATGTGGGTTTCGGTGGAGTACAATTGTTTTGTTTTGTTGTTTGTTGTTTGTTGTTTGTTGTTTGCTGTTTCTTGTTTGTTGTTTGTTGTTTGTTGTTTGTTGTTTTGCGAAGTGCAAGGTGAGGTTTAATTTTTGATGTGCTTAAAAAATATTATTGGCTACAAAGAGTTGTTCAATTGAAAAACTAAAGCGGACTGGCTGCGGGATAGAAGCGGAAATCCTTTTTTTGAGGAACGAAAAAAAAGATTGTAGCGTATAGCCCGAACCAAAGTTGATTATTGTATGCAGCCGACGGCCCCAAAATCTGACAGAAGATAATAGACATTAGACACAAGATTTTAGCGGTCTAACATCTTGTGTCTAATATCTTGAATCTAAAATCTACTTCCCAATCATACTATCTATACTTATTTTGCCTGGCCCTACTAAAAGCAAAGTGATAAAACAACCCAGAAATAATGTGGCTGTTTGTCCATTGCCAAAAAAATCGGCGTTGTGTACTTTAAATAATGCTACACACATGGTAACGATAAGTGGTATGCATGCAAACCTTGTAAAGAGCCCAATGATTAAAATGGCGCTGCAAAAAAACTCGGCAAATACTACTAATATGAGCGATACTTTTTGCCCAAGCCCAATAAAATCTATCATTTTTGGAACATGCTCTTGAAAGTGTATGAGTTTATCGTAGCCTATCATAAGCATTAAAACACCAGCCGATAAACGAAGTAATAACATGGCAGTATTGAATGCTCCTGCAGAATAATTTGTAGATAATAGTTTTCTCATATTGTTTAAATTTAGTTTTTTTTGGATGAGCTTATGCGTTAATAGTTTTATAAAGCCTTTAACAGAAAAGTAAAAATAGTTTTCATTTGTTTACATTGCAAATTATTAAGTAAAAATTATTTTATAACTTAACGGTACAATCTTTGCAAAGAAAGATAAACCACACGTAATAAGACCATAATTTTAATATAACCTAGCATATGAATAAACGAATATTGGTTTCCATAGCCGCTACAATGCTTTGCTGCATTGCTTTTGCGCAACCCACACATGTTTTTACCGACGAAGAAAAAGATTATAAAACGGCAAAAGAATTTATTGCTAAGGAGGAATATGCATTTGCTTATCCTCTTATAAAAGAGTTAAAATTAAAATACAAGGCCGATAGAAAAACTGACCATTCCTACATAAATGATGATATAAATTATTATAATGCCTTGTGTGAGCTAAAATTTTTGCAAGACATAGGTAGAGATGATGCGGTAGAATACATAAATAGTGTGGACAATGAGCCTCGCCAGCAAATAATGAGTTTTCACTTGGCACATTATTATTTTTTAAAAAATAATTATAGCAATGCGGTAGATGCATTTACGGCTGCCGGTTACGAAAACTTGAGCAATGAACAAATTGCTGATGCAAAATTTGAAAAAGCTTATTCGCTTTTTAACCTTAAACAATTTGCAGAAGCCAAACCTTTGTTTAACGAAATACACCAATTGCCAAACAACAAATATTATATACCTGCCAATTATTATTATGGATTAATTAGTTATTACGATAGGCAGTATAACGAAGCACTAAAG
>JAYSOC010000083.1:0-5565 GCA_043723285.1 Ferruginibacter sp.
GCTTGCTTTATTTTTTTGTTAAAACTCTAAAGGCACTTCCACTGCCAACAACTCTGCATCTTCCAAAACATTTATTTCAAAACTATCAGTTTCAGAAATACCAACGGCATCTCTATTTTCAAATTTTACGCCATCAATTTCTATGCTGCCTTTTATTACAACCAAATAAACGCCATTTCCTGCAAATGCATTTTCGTAATTAATTTTTTCTCCAGCTTTTATATTGGCTAACGAAAAACGAGCTTCTTGATTTATCCAAAGTGCATGGTCTTCTTCTAATGGCGAAACCACCACTTGCCATTTTCCTTCTCTTTCTTTTATGTCGAATGTGCGTTGGTCATAACGTGGTGTAATATTTTTTTCTTTTGGAAAAACCCACAATTGAAAAAGTGTAACAGCTTCTGTTGCACTTTCGTTTGCTTCGCTGTGTTGTACACCTGTGCCTGCGCTCATTATTTGTACATCGCCAGCTTGTATAATGCCTTCGCCACCTGTGCTGTCTTTGTGTTTTAAAGCACCAGTAAATGGTATGGTTACAATTTCCATATTATCGTGCGGGTGTGTGGGGAAAGCACCACCGCCTGCAATCAAATCGTCGTTTAAAACCCGTAATGCCCCGAAATGTATTTTATTAGGATTTTGCCAACCACCAAAACTAAAATAATGCGCTGGCTTTAACCAACCGTGGTTTGCTGTGCCTCTTTCGTTTGCTCTTGTTATTGTTTGTTTCATTTTTGTAAATTTAATGTTTAAACATCAATTATTATACCAATGTAATTTTGTCATAAATTTAGTTTTAAAATATGACATAATCTGTTGCATAATCTATTGCATAATAAAAGATGAATAATGGTATGCCGATGAAGTGAGTGACACAACGATGATGACCATAGCTGTGTTTTAGCTTGGACAAAAATGAAATTTTTGTCCAAGAATAAGAACCTCACCCTCGCCTTTCCAAATTAGAGGAGCCGCACTCTGATACTTTGAAAATACTTTTCATTCGCAGATATTAAAGTCCCCCATTGGGGATTTAGGGCAATGCTGTTAAGTTAAGCAAGTATTGCTTTTTTAACTGAGAGATACTACTTAGGGAAGTCAAGCTTTTAAAGCTTGACTTCCCTTTGGCTAAACCCTTAACTTAACAGCATTGGGATTTAGGAGGCTTAATTCAAATGACTAAAATCATCCGCCGTAAGCATCGTACTTTGGTCTTCTTGCCTGTCTTCATTGTACTCAATAATAAAATTGTTTCTGCCTTCGCCAATAAGTATATGTAAGAATTTTTGCTGCACCAACTCTAGCATATTTAAGAAAATAAATATGGCATGAATACGATTTTCGCATTCGTCAAATATTTTTTCGAAGGCAAGGGTTTTGTGTTTTTTGCTTATGTACAACATGTGTTCACGCACACCTTCCATAGTGTAGCCGTATTGTACAACGGTATGTACAGGTTTGTTATTTTTTTCGTGTAAACGTTGTGCTACTTTTTCAAAAGCTTTCATGAGCTTAAATAAAGTAACGGTTTGTATTTCGGTTCCTTCGCCAGCTTCTTCGCCAATGATCGATAATTCACGTTGTAAATTGCCACGCTTTATCATGAGCATGCGCACGGCTTCCATTTCGGCCATTTGTGCAGATGCTTCTTTAAATTTTTTGTATTCTAAAATTTTGTCTATTAATTCTTGTCGTGGATCTATTTCATTTCCTTGTGCATCTATTTCTTTGCGAGGCAAAAGCATTTTAGCTTTTATGCGCATGAGTGTGCTAATGAATAAAATAAATTCGCTACCGAGTTCTATATTCAATTTTTCGCTTGCGTGAATATGATCTAAAAACTCGTTGGTTATTTTTGTGATGGGAATATTGTAAATATCCAATTCATCTCTTTCTATAAAAAAAAGTAAAAGATCGAATGGGCCTTCAAATTCGTCTAGCTTTATTTGGTATGATTCGTTGGTGCTCACGTAAAAAGTATTTATAAAAAAGAATCCCGCCATTAGATAATGACGGGATGCAAATGTATTAATTTATTAAAAAGAAATATTATTTTCTTAAAGCGTCACGTATTTCTGTAAGCAAAGTGATATCTGCTGGAGGTGCTGGAGCTGGTTCTTCTGCTTTAGCTTTTTTCATTTTGTTGATTGCTTTTAGAGCCATGAATACAACAAGAGCGACTAAAATGAAGTTTACAACACTAGTAATAAAGTTACCATGTGCAAACACAGGTCCAAGTTTTTGTGCATCAGCCAAAGATGTGTTTGCAACAGATGCAGCTTTGGTAGCGTCGTTTAAACCGATGTACATGTTGCTGAAATCTTTACCTTGTATCATACCAATCAGTGGCATAACCATACCATCGATAAATGCAGATACTACTTTTCCGATAGCTGCACCCATAATAAAAGCTGCTGCTACATCTACTAAGCTACCAGTGGCAGCAAATTCTTTAAATTCTTTAATGAATCCCATAATTTTAAGTTTTTGAGGTTTTTAAATTTGATTGAGCAACAAAAGAAAGAAAAAATTATTTAAAAAATACATTGAACAGTAATTATTTATCCCTCACCTTTGCACAAATTATAGCATGTGGGGAATAATAAAGCAACAAATTGGTTCATTTTTATAGTGCTTTCGCTTATTTGGGGCAGTAGTTTTATTTTGATGATGAAGGGTTTAGTAAGTTTAACAGCTTATCAAGTAGCGTCTTTACGTATTATTTTTTCGGGTATTGTGCTGTTACCTGTTGCTGTTATGCGGTTTAAAACGATTCCTAAAAATAAATTGTGGATAATTTTTTTATCGGGCGTACAGGGAAGCTTGTTACCTGCCTATCTTTTTTGCCTTGCCGAAACTAAAATTGATAGTTCATTAGCTGGCTCTCTAAATGCACTTACACCAGTTTTTGCTATAATAATGGGCGCACTATTTTTTAGTACTCGTGTAGCAAGCAATAAAATATTGGGTATTTGTATTTCTTTTGCAGGTAGTGTTTTGTTGTTTTTTGCACAGCCATTTAGTAGCCATGCAGGCACCAATGTTTTTTATACTTTAATGGTAATTGTAGCTACAATGCTGTATGGTATAAATGTAAATATGGTGGGCAAATATTTAAAAGGAATACCATCGTTGGATATTGCTGCCATTGCCCTTTCTCTTAATGCCATTCCTGCTTTAATTGTTTTATATTTTACAGGATATTTTAGTCAAGATATTTTTAGTGAACCAATGCTTATTGCCACTGGTTATACATTTATATTGGGTGTGTTGGGCACGGCGTTTGCGTCTATATTTTTTTATATGTTGATGAAAAGGGCAGGGATAGTTTTTGCATCTATGGTTACTTATGCCATACCTGCTGTTGCCATTTTGTGGGCTATATTAGACACACATAAGGATATTATTTTTGCTGGCCATTTGCCTTTTGGCGAAATAATGAGCGTAATATTTTATGCTTGGTGGAAACAGTTTGTTTGCTTGTTGGTGATTTTATTTGGTGTTTATTTAGCCAATAGAACGCAAAGAGATGATGCTTAATATTTTTTATACAAATATTTTTCTTATCAATATTTTTTTCGCTTGAAGATATATATTTGTAAAAAAAACATGAAGATAATTTTAATTAGTATTTTAATTGTTTTGCCATTTATTACGATTGCACAAAAAATTAAACTGGATAGCAAAACAAATCAAGTAACCGTTGATGGAGTAAATAGTTTTAAAATAGATAGGAGTGGCTGTGGTTGGGGTATGGAAGATTGTCATTTTGATGTTTATGATATCGATAGCAATAAAGTAATTAGAATTAATTATAAAGAGTTTAAATCTCCAATGGAAAGAAAATCTTCTAATCCTGAGGGTATTGTTAGATATTATGAATACATTTTTTTAAAATCCAAAACTAAGGCAGAGGTAGAGTTTCTATATATTAAAGAAGAAAAAGTGGCCAAAAATATTCTAAAAAATAATTTAATTGCAAACGGAAAAATAAACGAAACGGCTGTTGAAGAGTTTGTACTTGTGCATGGCACTGCATTTTCGGAAAGAGCAAAACGAAATAAATAATTTTTTATACATGATATGTAAAACGCAACGGTTCTTTTGGAAACGTTGCGTTTTAGTTATAGGGAAATAATGCAAAATTTTTAATTAAAAATCAATTTCCTTTTTACCCCCAAAAACTTATCGAAAAAAATAATTTCTTTTTTATTGTTGTTGATGAGTGCTTTGCTGCCTAAAAATACTTCTGCGCCTTTGTTGTAAAAGTTTAAAAATAATGTATCTCCTTTTTTTGTGTATTTGCCTGGGTAGGCGGTATTTTTTACACTGTCAAATAGCTGCATGTAAAATTCAAAAAAATTATTTTGCCTGATAGTGAAATATGAATCGTTTAAATCGCCAATGGCTTTGTAAGTCGAAATAACTGGCGATGCATCAAAAGCTGGTTTATCTTTTTTAAAAGCATTGGAAGGCGAGCAAGAAATAATAATTGAAATAGCAAAAATAATTAATGTAAATGTGTCTATTGTTTTCATTCGTCAAAAATAGGCATAAGCAATTAAATTATCGCTTCTGCTTTTTTGTATTAAATCGATAAGAAAACACCAATGCAAAATAATTCTTTGGAGATTGTTTTGTATGGCCAAAGTTATTATTAACCCTTTGGCAAGCAGATTGCTTTATGGAGTAATATTATTTATTTTAATATCATTAATCATTTTTCATCATTTTTCCCGAATACGAAAACTGTTTTCCCGATAGCTATAACTTTTAAAATGATAAGTAAAGACTTTTGCTACTTAAATAAAAAAGCAGATGTATAGAAAAATTAGTATAGCAATTTGTGTATTGCTTTTGCAAAATGATATTAGTAAAGCACAAGTAATAGAAACAAAAAATGTAGAAGATACAAGCCATATAAAATACCTACAAGATATAACCATAGTAGGGCGAAACAGTAAAAGCGATTACCAACAAATGCCTGAAATTGTAGGTACAAATATTTATGCGGGTAAAAAAAATGCGTTGATTGTAATGGACAATGTACAGGGCAATGTGGTTACAAATACTATGCGTCAGGTACTGGCAAAAGTGCCTGGCATTCATATTTGGGAGAGCGACCCTAGTGGCATACAAATTGGTATTGCAGCACGTGGGCTTAGTCCAAACCGCAGTTGGGAGTTTAATGTACGACAAAATGGATACGATATTGCTGCTGATCCATTTGGTTATCCTGAGGCTTATTACAATCCACAATTGCAAGCCGTGCAACGCATAGAAATTGTAAGAGGTCAAGGTGCTTTGCAATACGGCCCACAGTTTGGGGGCTTGGTAAATTATATTTTGCGCAATGGTAGCGACATAAATAAACCGCTTGAATTGGAAACCCAGCAAACCATTGGTAGCAATGGGCTGTTTAATAGTTACAATGCCATTGGGGGTAAAAAAGGAAAAGTAAATTATTATAGTTTTTTTGACCATAGAAATGGTAATGGTTGGAGACAAAATAGCGCATACTTTTCCAATGCAGGATATGGAACAGCAACGTATCATTTTACAGAA
>JAYSOC010000084.1:0-2246 GCA_043723285.1 Ferruginibacter sp.
CTCCATCTTTTTGGCTCTGGTGTTTAAAAATACCGCTACGTTTTTTTAAAACTTGATCAGGACTCATTGGTACAGCCATTTCTATTACATCTATATCCCACTCTGCCCATGCGCCTTTGTATAACCATACCCAACAATCATTCATGTAGTCAATATGTTTCAAACGTTTTACAGCTTCAAAAACTCCATCTAGGCAAACCCTGTGTGTACCATGCGGATCGGCTAAATCGCCAGCAGCATATATTTGATGTGGTTTTATTTCATCGATAAGTTTTGTGATAATTTCAAAATCCGCTTCGCCTATCGGATTTTTTTCTACCAAACCAGTTTCGTAAAAAGGAAGGTTTAAAAAATGTGCTCTTTGTTGTGGCACCCCAACAAAGCGACAAGTATTTTTTGCTTCCCCTTTTCTTATAAGTCCTTTTACTTGGCGCAATGCTTCAATATCTTTTTCTCCATTTTTCTTTATTTGCAAAAAAGCCAATGCATCATCATACATTTTTTCTGCCTCAATACTTTTTACGCCAAATTGTTTATTGTAATCTTTTATAAATTCTATAAAACGAAACGCCTCATCATCAGCCACAGCTATGTTTCCACTTGTTTGATAAGCCACATGTACTTCGTGCCCTTGGTCCACCAATCGCTGAAAAGTACCACCCATAGAAATTATATCATCATCAGGATGTGGACTAAAAATAATTACTCGTTTCTTTTCAGGCGATGCACGCTCAGGCCTGTGCGTATCATCTGCATTGGGTTTGCCGCCAGGCCAACCAGTAATGGTGTGTTGCAATTGATTAAAAACTTCAATATTTATATCGTATGCTTGCCCATGCAAAGCCAATAAATCGCTCAAGCCATTTTGATTATAATCATTGTTGGTTAATTTTAAAATTGGCTTCTCCAATAAAAAACTTAAATGCGTTACTGCTTTTTTTATCATCCCCTTATTCCACAATACATCATCTGTAAGCCAAGGTGTTTTTATACGAGTAAGTTCCGCAGAGCTGCTTTCGTCTAAAATAAATTTTACATTGTGATGCCCTTGCAAATAAGATGCTGGTACAAATTCGGTTACTGGACCTTCAACTGCTTCTTTAATAATATTTGCTTTACGTTCGCCCCAAGCAAGTAGCACAATTCTTTTTGCTTTTAAAATGCTGCCAACACCCATCGTTATCGCCTTTCGAGGAACATTGGCAATACCACCAAATTCGTACGCCGCATCAAAGCGAGTAAGATGATCGAGCGTTATTAATCTCGTAACAGAACTTACATGACTACCTGGTTCATTAAAACCAATATGTCCATTCCTACCAATTCCTAATATTTGAAAATCTATTCCGCCAAACGAATCTATCATTTTCTCATAATGTTCGCAATGTTGTTTTACCAATTCTTGTTGGGTATTTCCCTGCGGTATAAAACAATTTTCTTTTTTAATATTTATATGATTGAAAAAATTTTCTTCCATAAACCTTGTATAACTCTGCAACGAATCTGGCTGCAAGCCATAATACTCATCAAGGTTAAATGTAACTACGTTTTCAAAACTCAATCCTTTCTCTTTGTGCAAACGAATAAGTGCGGCGTACACTTTTTTTGGCGTAGCTCCCGTCGCCAATCCCAATACTGTTGTTTCACCTTTGCTTTGTTTAAATATAATGAGGGCTGAAATTTCATCTGCCACAGCATTACAAACTTCTTCCATTGTTGGGTAAATAGCAGTGTCTATTTTTTCAAACGCTAATAATCTTGTGGGAGCAAAACTTTCTGTAACCATTAGTAATTATTTAATTAAAAATGTATTTTGCTAAAGGTACAAAAACAGATTAAATAAATATTGAAAAAAGAAAGGCAAAAAAATAACCACAAAATTACGTTGTAGGCATTTTAATAATTAAAAAAGTGGAGCCGACCGGACTCGAACCGGTGTCCAAACATATTCGCCGTAAGCTTTCTACATGTTTATTTTTGCATTGGTTTTCGAAAAAATACAGGAGCAAAACAAACCAATATTTTTCTTAGAAGAATAATCTTAAACAACAGTCACCTCATTCTGTTGTAGCATATCACTTTTTTTTGATGTCGGCGGCGGAACTTGGCAGTAATAAAACCTGCTCGGCGGCCCTAATGGTTACTAGTCTATCGACTAAGCAGCCATGGCATACGAAGTATTGCCATTTGAGTTTTTCGTTTTCAGATTAAAGTGCTAATAACGCAACGCACTACATGCTTACACC
>JAYSOC010000085.1:0-14544 GCA_043723285.1 Ferruginibacter sp.
GTCTGTACTTGCTTTACTAAAATTTGCACTTCCACTTATTACTATTGGTTCATTACTTAGTGGATCCACTAGCATGTATTTTGTATGAATCCAATAGACATGTTTTCCAATACCATCTACTGAATACATTTCTCTTAGCCAACGATCAAATGCATTTGTTACAATTCTATTTCCAATTGAAACAATTACATTCGATAAATTTCTAATTTCTTGAATGTCTTTTTCATCCCTTTCCTTAACGCTAGGGCTGGCATATGCTTTTTCCATAAGTGCCATTTTCAACACACTATCATCAGTTCTATATACCTCTTTAAAATTTTCGTGCATGCCAAATGCAAATGTCATAAAGAGCCCACTTTTTGCACCAGTAGCTAGTTTAGAATACCACTCAAGAGAATCAAGTTTTGTTCCTCTTGGAGAAAAAATAGTAGTAGTTCCAATTTCTAATTCTTCAGGCACAGGCGATGCTTCCATATTTGCATTTCTATATTCAGCATCAATTTCTGGGTCATCGTTTAGTCGTTGCCAATAATTCATAAATGAATCGGCTACTGCTTCATCTTTTACAATATGCCCAAGGTTTGAATGACCAAAAATTCCATTTTCTGTTAAGTTTGTGGAGCCTGTCCACACAGCAATATTTTTTGTGCCCTTGCTTAAAACAAAAAATTTATTGTGCATCAACTTTGCATTTGAGCGACTTTTGCAAAGCGGCTTTATTTTGGCTTTAGTAATTTCTTCTCTATTTCTTTGCCATGGTCCTTTGGCTTTTCCATCGCTTTCATATTGCTCTACATCATCAAATAATATTTTTACTTTTACACCACGTTTAGAAGCTTCTTTTAATGCTTTTAAGACGTCAGGATATTGAAACTCATAAACCGCACCATGTATGGAATTGCAAGCCTTCGCACTACCTATGAATTCTATTAAAGCCTCCAGAAGACCTCTTGATAACCACTCGTATGCACCTGGACCTGCCTCACTTGGGATTTTATTCATAAATCTTCTAGCATATTCTTGTGTAGCTACTGAGCCTCTATTAAAAAAAACATCATGTGTTTCACCATTTGCTTTTTCGGTTTTAATGGGTACTTCTATTTCTCGCTTATTCTCTAAATTAGCTGGATCTCCATACAAACAAACAATGTTGTATGTGTAGTTTGTATTAGGTTTTACACTATAATCTGCCCATTGAAATGATTGAATTGGGTGTTTTAGTGTTGTAAATGTTTCACCAATTGTAGGATGTGGTTCTGTTTTCTCAAAGGTTTTAATTCCTTTTAACCAAATTACTTCTCCATCTGAATGGTCTTTTCTTTTAAAGGCAAAACCACGAAAACCTTTTTTGTATTTTGGTTCAATGTCAAGCCCAAAAAATACAACATGAATTCCGGCAATAGCGTTAACGGTTATACCGTTTGCTTTTTTACGATTACGCATATAGTTTATTATTTAAGGTTATGAAACAAAGTGAATATTAAATATTGTTGCACTGCAAAATATTTATTTTTGAATGGTGGCGTTACAAGAAATATGTGTCTAAAAAAGTAATGAAAAGTATTGGGGATTTACTTTTACAAATGGGGAGCATGAGTTTGGTTCTATAATATGCTAAGTCAAATGTATGACTTAAAAAGCAAGAAATAAATTTATTTTATAAATTTATTTTATAAATTTATTTCCAATCTTAATCAAGCGATTCGGTATTAAGTTTTCATTTTTTCGAAATAAGGTTTTCTAATTTTTTTGAATTGGTTTCTTCGTATTAGTTACTGTCCACTATTTCCTCCCGCATAAGCCTTCGCATTGTCTCAGCGAAGCCTATTATAATAAACTAAAGTAAATTGTTTATTAAAAAAATACAATGCTTTTAGAATTACATATAGCATTTTACAATTAGGTCGGCTGGTCGGACCAGGCGACGTACGGGTGGGGGGCGGTGGACACTCACGAGTTGTATTTTTACTTACCAATGTAGGCTAAGCGATCGTTTCGTGGGACACGAACCGAGGCTGATAACTTGATTTGCTGAAAAGCAGCACACAAAATCTTCGCATCATTTCTGTACTAGATTTGACATTTCTGCACTCTTATATCCAGAGAAATTAAAAAACCTTCTACTTAATTCATCTAACACAACAATCTTGCTTAAATGTACAAGATAAATACCTAACACACAAAAAATTACCTCAAAAAATTATTTTTCACCATAAAGCAAAACGCTTTTTGTAGTATTTAACCTACAAAAAGCGATTGCAAAAATAACCCTTCGCATTACCGAAGGGTTATTACCTTATATCAAAAAATCAAAAACTACCCTCCACCTTTTATTCTTCTGGCTTCTGCTTCGGAGCCGGCTCTTCTTTCTCTTGCGCTTTTTATTTGTGCACTACCAAAGCGGTAGCTGCATGTTACTCTAAAAGTTTGGCTCTCCCATGCGCCAGCGCCACGTATGTACAAGCCACCAAAATCGCTTATGGCTTTCCATGGCGCTGTATGAAAAATATCTGTAGCTGCTATTTTTACAGAGGCTGCTTTGTTTAAAAATTGTTTTTGCAAACCTATATCTACAGCGCCTTGTGCAGTGGTTTTCCATGTGCCACCCCACACGCTTGGGCCATTGAGCCATCCACTTATTTCTGCCATATAATCTTTGCCAAGGTTAAAACTTTGTTCTAGATATGCACCATAAGCTGGCACTTGTTCTTTTATTTTTTTATTGCCAATAAAGCCTTCGTAAAATTGTTTGTTAAACCAAAAGTTTGCATAACCATTCCACCATTTTTTTATAGGTGTTGGTGCGCCAATATTAAAACTTACAATTTGTTGCTGAGCCAAGTTTTTTTGTTGTATAAAACTAGTATTACCAGCTGTGTCGGTTGTAACAGTAGCAAAATCTTTTACAAAACTATAACCCACAGTTGTATTTAAAAAACCCATAAAAGTATGCGTCATTTCTACATTATCGGTGTATTGTGGTTTAAGAAATGCATTGCCTTTTTCAAAAGTAAGTTCATCCAATTTATTTTCAAAAGGGTTTAAATCTTGGTAAGTTGGTCTATCAATTCTACGGCTATACGTTAAGTTCAATGTGTGCTTTTGGTTTATGTTCCAAGTAAGTGCCGCACTTGGAAAAAGATCTACATAATTTCTTTTTACACTATTGTCAGCTTGTACAATACCATCGGCTCTTGTAAGGTTACCATCGCTTGTGGTTTGCTCTAAGCGCAAGCCCGTTTGCAAACTCCATTTTGTATTTAGTTGTCGTTGGTAATTTGCATAACCTGCGTTTACATTTTCTTTGTATGTAAAACTATTGCTCCTGCTCAATTGTTTGATGGGAACCCCAGCTATTTCATTAAAAAAATCGAACGTGTTTTTAGTAGTTACAAAAGCTGTTTTAGCACCATAGCCTAATTTACCTTTGCCTAATTTGTGTTCTATATCTATTTTAGCCGTAAAAATATCAATATCGGTAGGGGTATAGTTTCTGTTTATTACCCTATACAATTCAGTATTGTCTTTGTCGTAATAATAATTTGGTTGGTAGCTTCTGCCTGTGCCTCTAAACAGACCATAGTCGGTATCAAAATTTATTTCTTTGCCGCTTGTATCTGCGTATCTGTAATTGAGGTTAAAATTTGCATTGGTTCTTTTGCCTGGAATGGTATTTACGGCATCCAATTTTTTTACAAATGTGTTGGTAGGATTGTAATAAATATTTGTGCCACCCGTATTATTAAAATTTGTATTTGCAAAATTAGTAGTAGCCAATATGCCAATGGTATTTTTATTGTTTATAAAAAAATCGGCACCAGCTTTTACGTTTATACTTTTATCATCGTTTTTCATTACCGATATTTGGTCGTACAATGTATCGTTTTGTATGCGGTACAAATCAATACCATTGCGGTTTATACCAATATTGCCGCCAGCATTCCCAAAAATATTTATTTTTTTATCTCTATAATTTAAATTGAGTGAGCCATTGCCTTTTGGCGTAAACCCTTGTACAAAACCAAGGTTTGCGCTACCATTAGTACCAAACTTTTTATTTTTCTTTAACCTAATGTTTACTATACCTGCATTGCCACTGGCATCGTATTTTGCACTTGGGTTGCTTATCATTTCTATGGCTTCTATATCGTTACTGTTTATACTTTTTAAATATGCGGCAAGGTCTTTAGTATCTAGTTGCATCATTTTGCCATCTACATATACACGTACGCCTGTTTTGCCTTTCATACTTATGTTTTCGTTATTGTCCACCTGCACACCTGGGCTTTTACGCAGCAATTCTAAAGCATCGCTTCCTTGTGCATTTATACTTTGCTCTACATTAAAAACTGTTTTGTCTGCCTTTACTTCTATCATTGGTTTTTTAGAAACCACCGTTACACCTTGCAAATTTTTTGATACCTCACCAAGTGATATGGCATCTGCATTTACCGATTGCCCATCGGCAATGATATAGTTTTTTGAATATTTTGTTTCGTACCCAATGGCAGATAGTTTCAATAGAAAGTCGCCAGTTTTATTGGTGGTAATTTCAAACTTACCATCAGCATCTGTTACGTCAGCTTTTATTAGGCTACTGTCTTTTGCATTGAGCAAGCCAATGCTTATTGCTTTTAAAGCCTTGCTCTTACTGTCTGTAACAGTGCCACTTATTTTGTTTTGTGCATTTACTTGCATAGATATGGCTAAAAAGCCCAGTGTTATCATTGTTAAAATTGTCTTTCTCATCGGTATCATTTTTATGTGACGCAAAGAAATAACAAAAAGTTACAATTTAATGACAAAAAAAGACGAGCGGGTATTTTTAGGATACGAACGGTTTGTATTGGGGTTTTCAACATTTAAAATTCAAAATTATATTCAGTCACTTGATGTTTATTTTTGCACCTATGCCAACAACTGATAAATCATATCAAACAAGAATTATTTAATTTAATTAACCAGTTTCCAAACACCCAATTAAGTAAAATGGGGTTTCCTTCAAATTGGCAAAACGAACCTATTTGGAAGTAATATGAGTGAACAGAGTGAATAATTACCCTCGCCTTTATTCGAGCCCTCTAGAACCATTTGCTTCGATAAACTCACATCATAAATTATTTTATATATTTTTTTATACTCAAGCGAATATAAAAACCAAACGTTTCGTAAAAAAGAATCAAGTAAAAACCAAAATTTGTAATAAATTCACCAACTAAATTTACATCAAATGGCAAAACAAATTTTTATCAATTTAGCAGTAAAAGACCTACAAAAATCTGTTGATCTTTATACTGCAATGGGTTTTACAATCAATCCTCAATTTTCTGATGACAGCGGAAAATGTATGGTATGGTGCGAAAATATTTTTGTAATGCTTTTGACGCACGAAAAGTTTGCAAGCTTTGCAACTAAACCAATAGCAGATACAAAAGCAAGTTTAGCAGGTCTTTTTTCATTATCATTAGAAAGCATAGACGAAGTGAATAATTTAATGACTAATGGACTTAAAGTAGGTGGTATAGAACCAACCGAAATGAAAGATTATGGTTTTATGCAGCAAAGAACATTAGAAGATTTTGATGGTCATAGTTGGGAAATTTTTTATATGGACATTACTAAATTTCCTACAGCACCACAGGCGGAATTATAATAATGAAAGTATAACATTATAATTAGTTCTCCCACCTTCGAGTATTCTCGAACCATTCCCTACGATAAACTCAATTAATAAGTTATTTTGTTTAGTTTACTTTTGTTCGCATTAAATGGCAAAATGGAAGCTAACGTTTCGTTAGATCAGGAATGAGGCGAAAAAATCAAAATAAAACTAAATATGGAATACCTACAAATACACTTCACCCCAATCACCCAAGACCAATCCGAAATACTCATAGCTCAATTAAACGAAATTGGTTTTGATGGTTTTGAAGAAGAAACAAACGAATTAAAAGCATTTATACCATCAGTCAATTTTGATGAAAATATATTTAATTCTATAGTTGATACAAATAACATAAAATATACTAAATCAATTATTAAAAAAGAAAATTGGAATGCAATTTGGGAAGCCGATTTTGAACCTATTGAAGTATCATATCCTAATTCATCTAAACCATTTGTTTATATACTGGCAGGTTTTCATGAGTCAAAAGAAGGTTTTAAATATGATATTGTAGTTACCCCAAAAATGAGTTTTGGCACAGGCCACCATGCAACTACTTTTTTAATGGTACAGCAAATGAGCCAGATTGATTTTGTAGGTAAAACTGTAATTGACTTTGGAACTGGAACAGGTGTATTGGCAATTTTAGCAGATAAAATGGGAGCAGAGCATATTGTAGGAATTGATTGCGATGATTGGAGTATTGAAAATGCCGAAGAAAATGCTGCAATTAACAATTGTAAAAATATTAGTCTTTTAAAGGCAGAAACTATTCCTGCACATACAGAAAAAGCCGATATTATGCTTGCTAATATTAATCTCAATATCATTTCTGAGAACATATTGGCTATAAAAGATGCTGTAAAACCAAATGCTACTGTTTTATTTAGTGGTATTATGCTTCATGACGAACAAAATTTTATAAATGTTATTGAAAAAGAACAATTTATCATTAAAGAGATTTTTAAAAAGGACAACTGGTTAGCTATTTTGTGTGTTAATGGTTAACTAAAACCAGTTTTTTAGTCGTTTTCAACAAACAATTTGGTTATATTTGTAATCCGTATTAATCTATTTTTGACGAATGAAGGAACTATTACTTATTATTTGTGCTTATTTGATAGGATCTATTCCTACAGCTCTTATTATTAGTAAAAAATATTTTGGGGTTGATATTAGGGATTATGGAAGTGGAAACATGGGTGCTACCAACACTTTCAGGGTTTTGGGTAGAAAATATGGTACAATTGTAATGGTTTGCGATATTTTAAAAGGTGTAGTTGCAGTTGGGTTATTTTATTTCATGCCGTATTATCTTCATCAAGTAAATAGTTTGGAAAGAACCAATTTTATGATTGGACTTGGCTTGTCAGCAGTTATTGGACATGTGTTTCCAATTTGGGCAAGTTTTAAAGGTGGTAAAGGTGTAGCCACATTATTTGGAATGTTATTAGCCATTCAACCAGTAGTAGCATTAAGCTGTGTAGGCGTATTTTTATTAGTGCTTTATCTTACTCGTTTTGTTTCGCTAAGTTCTATATTGGCTGGTATCATGTTGCCTATTTCTGTATTATGGATATGGAATGAGCATGAATTGTGGCACAGAGTCTTCGCATTATTCGTTGCAGCATTAATAGTATTTACCCATCAAAAAAATATTGGAAAACTCCTCCGTGGCGTAGAAAATCGTGTGCCAATTCTCAAGCACAGAGATAGACGGAAAAACCGCAATAAATAATTTACAGAAATTTTAAGAATGTTTGGTACGCCAATTGTTTATCTTGTACCAACATTAAAACCTTCTTCATGAAAAAAGTATTACTATTTATTTGTATTGTTGCATTTGCGGCAGCATGTACCCGAAACGCCGTTACTGGTAGAAAAACATTAAGCCTTATACCAGAAAGTGAATTACAAGCGCAAGCCATAACTCAATACCAAAGTTTTTTATCTACAGCAAAAGTTGTGAGCCCTACTGGTAATAGAGATGCTGAAATGGTGAAACGTGTAGGTACTCGTATTGCAAATGCCATTACAAAATATTATACAGACCAAGGCAAAGGTGATATTTTGAGCGGCTACCAGTGGGAATTTAATTTGGTAAATGACCAACAAGTGAATGCATGGTGCATGCCTGGTGGTAAAGTGGTTGTCTATTCTGGTTTATTGCCGGTTACACAAAATGAAGCAGCATTGGCGGTTGTGCTTGGTCATGAAATTACCCATGCTGTAGCAAACCATGGAAACGAAAGAATGAGCCAGGAATTATTAGCGCAAGGTCTTGGAACTTTAGGAGATGCAATGACATCGAATAAGCCAAAAGCAAATAGCATTTTTAATTCTGTGTTTGGTGTAGGTGCGCAAGGGTTGGTTATTTTACCAAAGTCTAGAAATCAAGAGTATGAAGCAGATCATTTTGGATTATTGTTTTGCGCCATGGCAGGTTACAACCCACAAGAAGCTGTGCCTTTTTGGAATAGAATGGCTGCAGCTAGTGCGGCATCTGGCAATCAAAAACCACCAGAGTTTTTATCTACGCATCCATCTGACGAGAGTCGTATAGCTAGAATAGAAGGGTATATGCCCGAAGCACTGGGTTATTACAAACCAATTGGAAGATAAATTTATATAAAATATTAAAAACGCTGCTTGAAAAAGTGGCGTTTTTAGATTCATTTACTTTTTCATCTCTGTTAACAATTGAATAATCTTATCCAACTTTTCCGTTTCTATTTTACTTAAGTGTAGTTGTAAAGCTTCTATTTCCTTTTTAGCTTCTAAATTTGTGTGGTAATCATTATCGGCTTGTATTCTATCTCTTTGGCTTTGTCTATTTTGCGACATCATTATTATTGGCGCAGCATATGCAGCTTGTGTAGAAAAAATAAGATTTAGTAAAATAAATGGATAGGGATCCCAATGCCTTACAAATGCCAATATATTTAAAGACATCCAAATTAATACTATAATAGTTTGCCATATAATAAATTTCCAAGAACCCATGCCCCCTGCAATTTTATCGGAAAGTCTTTGCCCAATGGTAGAATTTTCAATGTGTTTTTGATGCCAATTTTTTTGTATCATGGTGTTGTTATTCGTTAAAAGTTTATTGTTATCCGTTATAAATGTACCGCAAAATTTTGATGGAATTAATTTAGATTAAGAAAATAAAAAAAGCCCCAAAATTTGGAGCTTCTTAATTTAATTTTTAAACATGACCAACAAATCGGCTAACTTCTGTTTCAAATTTTTTCTATGAATAATAAAATCTAAAAAACCGTGCTCCAATAAAAACTCACTTCGTTGAAATCCATCTGGCAAATCTCTTTTTATTGTTTCTTTTATTACACGTGGGCCTGCAAAACCAATAAGCGCACCTGGTTCACCACAAATTACATCACCAAGCATGGCAAATGATGCAGTAGTGCCACCAAAAGTAGGATCGGTACACAAAGAAATGTAAGGAACTTTAGCTTCGGCTAATAAAAATAATTTACCAGATGTTTTTGCCAATTGCATCAAAGAAAATGCACTCTCCATCATACGTGCTCCGCCACTTTTATTGATAATCATGAATGGAATACGATGTTCAATACAATAATCGCATGCCCTACATATTTTTTCGCCCATTACACTTCCAAGGCTGCCACCAATAAATTCAAAATCCATACAAGCTACTACAAAGTCGTGCGCATCTACTTTACCATGTGCCACGGTAATGGAATCGTGAATATCTGTTTTTTTGTAAGTGTCTTCAAGCCTTTTACCGTAAGGCTTTAAATCTACAAAGCCCAACATATCTTTCGATTTGATGTTGGCAAACAATTCTTGGTATTCGCTGTTGTCAAATAAAATTTCAAAGTATTCTGCGCTCCCAATTCTATGATGATATTCGCATTTTGGACAAACAAAATATTGTTCTTCCAATTCTGAGATAGTACAAGTGTATTTACATTCAGGGCATTTTTCCCATAAGCCATCAGGTGCGTCTTTCTTATCTTTTGTAGATGTAAGTATGCCTTTTTTTATACGCTTAAACCAACTTGTTTTTAAATGTGAAGCTCCACTGTCTTCTCCAGCAATACTAGCTTCAAAATCTTCTTCTTTTTTCATCTAAAAGTTATTTAGTATCAAAAAAAATATTTTATCAATTGCATTAAGACTGTTTAACGCTGTGGTTGGAACACCAACAGGGTCGCAAAGCCTTGGCGTGTGTTCCACCCGCCATTATCATTAAATTATGCATTTCTATTAATACAATTCAAATCTTCAAAAGCTACTTCTAATCTTTTGATAAAAGTTTCTTCGCCTTTACGCAACCATACACGAGGGTCGTAATGTTTTTTATTTGGAGAATCTGCTCCTTCAGGATTTCCCAATTGCCCTTGCAAATATCCTTCGTTCTTTTTATAGTTTTCTAAAATACCTTCCCAAAATGCCCATTGCAAATCGGTATCAATATTCATCTTAATAGCGCCATAACTTATGGCTTCTCTTATTTGATTTTGCGGAGATCCACTACCACCATGAAATACAAAGTAAACTGGTTTTGGTCCAGTCTTCAATTCACGTTCAATATAATCTTGGCTATTTTTTAAAATAATAGGTGTTAATTGTACATTGCCAGATTTGTAAACCCCATGCACATTTCCAAAAGCTGCAGCTACTGTAAATAATTTTCCAACTTTGCTCAACTCTGTATAAGAATACGCCACATGCTCTGGTTGTGTATATAATTTGTCGTTATCAATATCGCTATTGTCCACTCCATCTTCTTCACCACCAGTTACGCCCAATTCAATTTCTATACTCATGCCCAACGGCGCCATACGTTTATAAAATTCTACCGATGTTGCAATATTTTCTTCGATTGGTTCTTCCGATAAATCCAACATGTGCGAACTAAACAATGGCTGACCTTTTTCTTTATAAAATTGCTCTCCTGCATCTATCAATCCACTTATCCATGGCAACCATTTTTTAGATGCATGATCGGTATGCAACACCACAGGCACACCATAATACTTAGCCACATTATGTATGTGCAATGCACCAGATACAGCGCCAGCAATATTGGCTTGCAATTTATCGTTTGGCATTCCTTTGCCTGCAATAAACTGTGCACCACCATTAGAAAATTGTATGATAACAGGCGAATTTACTTTCGCAGCTGCTTCTAAAGTAGCATTAATAGTATTTGTGCCAATTGTATTTACTGCTGGCAAAGCAAATTGATTGTCTTTTGCATCGTTATACAAAGCTTCCAGTGCTGCACCATGTAAAACCCCTGATCCGTATTTACTCATAAGTTGTTTTTTGCAAAAGTAAGAAACTGATGGCGTAAAAATGTCACATGGCTATATTTAAAATTGTAGTAAAATCTGACAGCTCTCATAATAGACTTTTGAATTAAAAATTACTTTCAAAAATGTACATTTAAAATTGTCCACTGCTATAATTTAGGTGACACCTTTTTTAATACAGCTTTTATACAATAAAGTCTAAAATAATGGTGCCACCTCTAATTTAAATGCCACTTTTATAAAGTTTGACATTGCGCTTGTAATTCTTTAAAATATTGAGCTGCATAAAGCATTCTGCTCCCATACCAACTAAACATTTCGCCATCAGATAAAAGAATAATACTTTTTGGAAAATATGCTTGCAGTTCTACAATATGTTTTTGCCTAAAAGGATACGGCTCTGAGGATAATAAAATAAGTTGGGGATTATCATTTTGTATTTCGGTTACATTTTTTGTAGGATAACGGTTTTCGGTTTTGTATATATTTTCCAACCCAGCCTTTTCCAAAATACTAGAAATGAACGTATCGCCACCAACAGTCATATACGGTTCTTTCCAAATTAGGTAAACTGTTTTTATTTTTTTTGATGATAAGATTTTGTTTTGATAAAATGCTAAATCAATATTTTTTATAAGTTTGGTTGATTCGGTTTCCTTGCAAGTTAGTATCCCAATTTCTTTTATTATTTGCAAAGCATCATCAAAGGTTTTTACATCGCACATATACACAGGTAAAGTTGCAGCTAAAGTTTCTATTTGTGCTTGTACGTTTTCTTCTTTATTGCAAAGAATAAGATCTGGTTTTAAAGAAATAATCTTTTCTATATTAATATTTTTTGTACCGCCAATACGGGTTTTACTTTTAAACCATTCAGGAGGGTGAACGCAAAATTTTGTAATTGCAATAGTTTCATCTTCTAATTGTAAATAATGTAGTAATTCGGAAATAGAGGGCACCAAAGATATAATTCGCTTGGGAGAAGTTGTTGGAGAAGAAATAGAATGAATGAACATGTATGAAAATACAATAGTTCCATAAAATAAAAAACTTCCACAATGCTTTTTTTTTGTAAAAGATTGTGGAAGTAATACTTTGTAAATAACACACACACAGAAATGGTTTTTCAGCTCGGTCCTTAATACTGGGGTTTTGTGTCAGTTAAATTATGTTCCGGTTTCAGTGTTTTGGTAGCTCTTAACTTTTTTTATGGTTTAGGGCATAAGCTAGATAAGAACTCTTTTGGTTTTTACAGGTTTAGATTCTTTGTTTTTGCTATCGTCGCTTTTTACGGCATAAGCAAGATACTGGTTAACATTTTTCATTTAAAACAAAACTAGGTCTTCGTTTTTAGCTATCATCGCTTTTTACAGCATAAGCAGGATACTGATTTTGTCGGTTTTTTAAGTGACAAACTTAGTTTTTGCTATCATCGCTTTTTAGGGCATAAGCAGGATAATCGGGTTTGGTTTTTCATTCGGTATTTAAAGATCTAAAGCGAAACAAATAAGACAGTGTTAGATTTTGTAAAACATATATCTTAATTTCGTTGTAAAGATGCGGCTCATTTAAATAACAAACAAGCGCAAATTTGCTCTATTATTGCAATGAAGTAAATACATCATTTTAAGTATTATTTCTAAATTGTAGTGTAAATACTACAAATACAACTTCGTAAAAACACGTATCGGTTATTCACAAATGTGCATAAAAAAAGTGTTGCGTTTTTTATTAAATGCAACACTTTAAATGTTTTATGGTTAAAGTAACTTTACAGCGTATTAAAACGCATACTATTTAGATAAACTTTGTATTATATCGTGTCTTGTTACAATATGATGAAAGCCGCTTTCATCTTTGCTTAATGCCGCACCATTTTCTTTTGTAATAAAACTGCTTAATCTTTCAACGGCTGTATCAAAAGCTACCAATGGATAAGGTTTTTCCATTACACTTTCTATTGCAACATTTTTTACATCTGCATTGTTCAATATTTTATCAAATAATCCATGTGCAGATATAGCGCCTACATTATCTTCCCCAACAAAAACAGGAATATTTTCTATATCATATTTCTTCATTAAATCTATTGCTTCCAGCACAGTTTGTTGAGGTGTAACCGTAATTAGTTTTTGAGAACCACGCCCACTTACCAAATCTTTAAACGTTTTTACATCTAAAAATCCACGCTCCATCATCCACTGATCGTTATATACTTTGCCTACGTATCGGCTACCATGGTCATGAAAAATACAAACCACTACATCATCTTTTTTCAATTGATCTTTTAATTGCATCAAACCTTGTAAACAGCTACCACAGCTATATCCACCAAAAATGCCTTCTTCTTTGGCTATACGCCTAGCCATTACTGCACCATCCTTATCGGTTACTTTTGTAAACTCATCTATGTACTGCATATCATAATTCTCTGGTACAAAGTCTTCGCCAAAGCCTTCACTTATGTATGGATATACTTCTTTTTGATCTAACTCGCCTGTTTCAAAATATTTTTTTAATAACGAGCCATAGCTATCTATTGCCCACACTTTAATATTCGGATTTTTTTCTTTTAAATATTTACCAGTTCCTACAATTGTACCCCCAGTACCAGTAGCTACTACAAGGTGCGTAACCTTTCCTTCGGTTTGTTCCCAAATTTCGGGGCCTGTTTGTTCGTAATGCGCCAACCTATTAGCCAAATTATCATATTGGTTTACGTACCACGAGTTAGGCACTTCTGTTGCCAATCTTTTAGATACAGAATAATAGGAGCGTGGGTCTTCGGGTTCTACGTTTGTAGGGCATACAATTACTTCTGCACCTACCGCTTTTAAAATATCGGCTTTTTCTTTCGATTGTTTTTCGGTAGTTGTAAAAATACATTTGTATCCTTTTACACATGCGGCCAAAGCCAAACCCATACCTGTATTGCCACTCGTGCCTTCTATAATGGTACCTCCTGGTTTTATTTTTCCTTCTTGTTCTGCCACTTCTAGCATTTTAAGCGCCATACGATCTTTTATAGAATTACCAGGGTTAAAGTATTCCACCTTTGCCAGCACAGTGCAAGGCAAATCTTTGGTTATTTTATTTATTTTAATGAGGGGAGTGTTTCCAATTGTTTCTAAGATGTTGTTTAACCACATATGGTATGTTTTTTTTAGGCGGCAAAGGTAGTAATTATTGAGTAGCGCAAAACAATTGAGTTGCTTAATGCCAGTAGTACAAATTCTAGCACATTTTAACACAACAAACTACATCCAGCCAATTGTAAAGGTTTGATCTTTGTATAAACAAAAAAGAGATTTAATATCCAATATCTCAAAACAAAACCAACGGCTTTAATATCCAATATCGAGTGCAAAGACTGAGTAATAAAATTTTTATTACCCCCTGCGCCACAAACGAATAAAAGAGTCCCTTTCTAGGGGCTTTTTTATTGAGTGAAATTCTCCTGTTACCCTTTACCACACTTACAACCAGTAGAAAGATTTCTAAGTTATTTTAAAATACCAAACTACAAGCTCCTACATTGTATAGCTGCATCTTTGTACCAATAAAAGAGAGATTTAA
>JAYSOC010000086.1:0-5548 GCA_043723285.1 Ferruginibacter sp.
ACTTTTTTTAAAACATCTGTAAATTATTTGTAGAACTTTTAAAGTTTTATAGGTTGTATATTTTGCATATACATCTTTAAAACCTTAAATCCTAGCATAAACCAACGCCCCAATTTAATGAGTTTTTAGTATTATTTACTGAATCTATTTTGATCAGTAAAACTTATTACAACATTCAAAATGATTGAAAGTGCTATTTTATTGCTAAGGAATGAACTACAAGCTTACATTAATACCAAAGATGCATCGGTAAATGTAATCATTGACAACATTGGTATGTTTGAAACATCTAATGGAGATACGCTTGCAAATAATATAGTTGTTACACTCGTAAATATTGAAGAAGAAAGCACTTTAAAAAATCAATCTCCACTCAAAAGACCAATAGGCACAAGTGCCATATATGAAAATGTACCAGTATATTTAAATCTATACGTTTTATTTACCTGCAATTACTCCGGAAACGACTACAGGCTTGCATTACGCAGGCTTGCTTACATCATACAATTCCTTCAAAGTAAAACATCTTTTTCTACTGCCTCGTCTGCGGGTGGGTCTGTATCAGATCTCGAAAATGAAGAAACGGTAAACCTAAGATTTACACTCGAATTATATACACTCACATTTGAGCAAATTAATCATTTATGGGGTTCGCTAGGTGGAAGGCAAATGCCATTTGCTATGTACAAATTAAGGTTGGTGGCAATAACAGAACGAGCACAAGTACGAGAAGCACCGCTTATTGAAGAAATAGAAATTAATTTATCAAAAACATTAGCTTAGTTTTTATGGGCACTATTTATAAAATATTATTTGAAGTAAAATTACTGCACGAATATTATCTCACCGATACTAAAGGAGAAAATATTTTCGATCTAAATCTACAAGCAGACCGTATTAATTTTTTAAAAGAAAAATATATTGCTCATAGAGAAAATATAAACAGTGATATAGCTTACGCAATACCCGCAACTTTTGTGAATCTTTATAGAAACCATCGCTTAAAATTAATTCCCTCTTATGCTGGGTTTAAGATAGCCATAGAAGTGAAAGCCGTAAAAATGCCAGATGGAACAACTACTTATTTACCAAAATTCCCTTTACCCGATAATACAAATATTTCAATTCTTCTTGTTCATAAAAACAATTTATTTGATTCTAATACAAACAGAAATTTTAGTAATGTTTTAAATGGCAAATATTATTTTACTAACGAAAACCTATTTGCTACAAAAAATTTGCCTTATTTAACTACCGACATAAATTTATTTGATGCTGCTATTAATTATGAACAAGGGGCGCTGGTAAAATTTGCGGCAAATGATTACAGGTCATTTTATAGAGATGATGGCAATGTTGTGAACTGGCTTTCTTTTATAGGTAAAGGTTTTGCAAATGACAATGATCGTATGCTGGTAAATACAAATTTTAGTTACACTTTTCCTGCTGCTGCAAACGTAACTATTGCTACTTTAACCATTAAAGATGCCAATGGAAATACGATAAAAAATAAAGAAGGTAATGTTATATCTGTATTTAATTTTTCTAATGCAACAGGCTTGGATAAAATAAATTTATCTATAGACCAAACAAGTGTTTTAACTATACCTAATATTATTGCAAATGCTAAATGCCTTTATACGATAGAAGTTAATGGTAACAATGGTTATAGTAAAATTCATTCATTGTTTTTTTTATCGGCAGAAGTAGATGCGATGAATAGTATTGGAGTTGTAAACGTACAGCCCAAAGTAACCAACGCAGCGTTTAATTTGTTAGATAATAACGGCAAATTAATTGCCATAAAACAGGCAGATGGAACTATAAATCCTACAGCACCCATTTTTGAAATAAATTTTAAAAGTAGGCAAACCTTTTGGCGCTACAGCAATAATAAAAAGAAGCCGATACAAAATGGTTTGCACCCAGATTTTCTTTTGCCAAAAAACGGAACACTTATTACAAAAATCCCTCGCACACTTACTTATATACCAACCCTATTTAAAAAACCCGATAACAGTTTGCACTATTTACCCAACCCAGATACTTATGCTGCAATAATAAACGAAAATGGAAAAATATACAGTGATATTAATGTTAGAGAATCGGCTTTGTTTCCGATTGTATAAATAAAATATTTAAAAATAATGGCTATTTGATTTTTAAAATTATTCATAAATAAAAAGTTAGCTCATGAACGATTACAAAACACCTGGCGTTTACATTGAAGAAATTCCTAAACTGCCACCATCCATTGCTTCGGTAGAAACCGCTATACCTGCCTTTATAGGTTATACAGAAAAGGCACAGTTAAAAGAACCAGGCGATTTAAAATTGAAACCGAAACGTATTACCTCAATGCTGGAGTATGAAGTTTTATTTGGTGGTCCACAGCCAGAAACTACAATAGAAGTAACCATTGATACTTCTCAAAATAATAAAATTGATGTGCAGGGAAAAGTGCTTACACCATCTCATTATTTGATGTATTACTCCATGCAAATGTTTTTTATAAATGGCGGTGGACCATGCTACATTACGAGTGTAGGTGATTACTTAGGCGGCGGCGTAATAGGCGATGCTGATTTAAAAAAGGGGTTAGATGAAGTGGCTAAAGAAGACGAAGTAACACTCATCGTTTTTCCGGATGGGTTAAACATGACAAGCGCTGGAAACTATTATGCCTTGTATAAAAAAGCGATGGATCAATGTGCAGATCTTAAAGATCGCTTTGCAGTAATGGACGTATGGATAGATGCTGATATAACAGCAGACAATATTAAAGTGCTCAGAGATTTTGATTTTGGCACCACCGATACTTTAAAATATGCTGCAGTTTATTATCCCAAAATATTTACAAGAATAGATTATTTCTACAAAGACGAAGCGCTTGTAACCATTGTTGGTAAAGGAGATGCTAGCTTATCTGGCACGCTCACAGAATTAAAAGGAAAAAACAATGCATTTTATTTTATGGCAAAAAATGAAATTACAAACATAGAAATGTTGTTGCCAGCATCAGCTTCGGTGGTAGGTAAGTATGCATCGGTTGATAATGCGAGAGGCGTATGGAAGGCTCCGGCAAATGTTGGAATTGATTTTGCCATAAAACCTGCCATCAACATCACACACAATGCACAGGCTTCACTAAACGTAGATACACTTGCGGGAAAATCGATTAATGTTATTCGTTCATTCCCTGGGCGTGGACCAGCCATTATTTGGGGAGCTCGTACACTTGCAGGAAACGACAATGAATGGCGCTATGTTTCTGTAAGAAGGTTCTTTAATATGGTAGAAGAATCTGTAAAAAATGCAACACAGCAATTTGTATTTGAACCCAATGATAGAAATACTTGGGTAAGGGTAAAATCGATGATAGAAAATTATCTCACACAGCAATGGAAGGCTGGCGCATTGATGGGAGCAAATACAAAAGAAGCTTTTTTTATTCATGTTGGCTTAGGCGAAACAATGACAGAGTTAGATATTTTTGAAGGTAGAATGATAGTTGAAATAGGCATGGCTGTTGTGCGCCCTGCAGAATTTATTATACTAAGATTTATGCACAAAATGCTGGGTGAATCATAAAGGTTTTTAAAATTGGTAGAAAAAAAGACCAAAATGAGACCATATTTTTTAACTAAATAATTTTAATGTCATGTCAATACAATCATCAACAAATCCTAAAAAGCTTAGTGAGGGTACGCACGGCGAAAAGCAAAAACTGCCAACACAAAGAACCATTGATCTTATAAAAGAAACATATTGTAAAAACCTTAAAGGGTTGGTGGGAGAGCTTAGCCAAAGCGAAGTAACCTACGAAGGAACGCTTGTTACCTACAATACAAAAAAATGCTGTTTTGTAAAAACAGAAAAAAATTACCGCATCATTCGTAATCTGGAACTTGCGGTAGGGGTAGAGTTGGTACAAACAAATGAGGAAATAAAAAAGAATGTGGTATTGTACAATAAGCAAAATGACGACTTGGTAAAAGCATTAAAACTTGTGCTTACCAATACTAAAGAGGCTAAAATAAAATTTGGAGAACTGAGAGATGCTGCTAATAAATTGAGTGACTGCACAAAAGACAGTTGCAATAAATCTCAAATGGTTTTGCTAGGCTGCAAGCAGGCAGATGAATGCAATGATAATAGTAAAGATACAGGCGATAAGCTACCAGATTGTTGTAACGATGTGTGCGAAATTATTGAAGAGTTAATAAACATTCCAGCATCTATGAGTGCAGATATAGATACAATTTGCGGAGGCTCTGCCGAAATTGTAGGCATACAAACTTTCTCCAACATTAAATCATTAGAAACATTTCAGGCAGATTTTTTATTAAATGCAAAAGCATTTGATGATTGGGTAAAATTGAAAATGACAGCAGGTAGCACTGCATTAAATGTATTACAAGATGAATTGATGCTTGCTACTAAAAACCTTACACAGTCTGGCTTTGCTTTGTATGGAAAACGCAACGAAGTAGAAATTGCAGATGAGGTAAAAGATTATTTATGTGACCATGAATGCAGTTGTATTGATCATGAATGTGGTTGCCACGACGAAGCAAAAGACCCCGAAGGAAGATTAGCCAATTGCAAATGCGATATCTGCGATATATGTACTGATGTAAAAGATATTTATTGCAATGATGTGGTAAAAGAACCTGTGTGCAGTGATTAAAAGAAAACATCCACCCACAAAAATTATTTATTCAAAAAATTAAAAATATTTTATGTTAGTATATAATAAAATAAGCAATTACGAAGATGAAATCTTTAACTGCTGCGACCCCGATAACGGAAACGAAAACCCCGGTGCAGATTGTTGTTATGATGCGTGGGTAAAAGAATTGGTAAGTGTAACGGCGGAGTATAAAGAAAAAAACGCATTGGTTACACAAAAACAAACGGAGTACAACCTTGCAGTAGATTGGAAAACGAAATTAAAAGCTTGGTGCGATGATTGGGAAACAACCAATGAAAAAGCAGATGCACTTTGTAGGCAACTAGAACTTTTTATTAAGCACCTTACCAAGGTTTGTAAGATTACTGAGAAAACCATTGATGCTATTGAAATACTTTTTTGCATGACAGAAGATTTGTACAAAAGAGTTGATAAACTAAAATTAAAATTTGATCAATTAATGCTGTGTATTAATTGTCTGATGCGCCCTGAACTTGCACCCGGTGTGGGAATTATGAAATGCATTGAAGAATATGGTAAAAAAATTGATACTGTAATTGCAGGTAGGGATTTGTTGCTCGGTAATATTATAAAAGCGTTGGAACTTGCTATGGCATTGCATATAAATATTTGTGATGAGTATGGTTTAAAAGCAGAATTGGTTTATTGGAAACAAAAATTGAATTGTGATGGGTCAGCTTCATCCGATAGCTCAAATAGTTATGGAGATAGAAAACAAACACTCACGCAAACAGGAAGTGGAGATAAAATCTGTGTGCTTGAACCACAAATTTCTTTTCCTTTAGATGCAGATGGTTATTATATCGATTTGACAACCCAATGTGCAAATACAAA
>JAYSOC010000087.1:0-2238 GCA_043723285.1 Ferruginibacter sp.
AGTTTATATTGGAATTTTTATGATAAGCACGAAGAGAAGCTAGCAAGAAATCCTCGTATTAGTATGATGTATAATGTTTGGCGTAAAATGAAACCTGAAGATAAATCTGCTTTATTACAACAAGCCGATTTTTATTTAAAAAATATTAATGATTTGTAATGAACACATCAATAGTTTGGTTTAAAAATGATTTACGGTTGTACGATAATGAAACATTGCTAAAAGCAATTGAAGAAAGTGATACTATTATTCCTGTATATTGTTTTAATGATTCACATTTTATAGTAACAAAGTACGGTACCAAAAAAACAGGAAGTTATAGAGCACAATTTTTATTAGAATCACTAATTGACTTAGATAAAAATTTAAGGGCAATAGGTTCAGGTTTAGTTATAGTAAAAGGAAAACCCGAAGTAGAACTTTTAGAAATTGCAAAAAAATATAACGCTACAAAAATATTTTCAAAAGTTGAAGTGGGTTTTGAAGAACAACAAACAGAGAATATAGTTGCTCAGGAACTTGCAACCATAAATTGTAGTTTGCATACATCTAGCACAAGTACATTATATGATGCAAATGATTTGCCTTTTAGTATAAATACCCTGCCTGATATTTTTACAAACTTTAGAAAACAGGTAGAAAAAGAATGTACTGTACGGAATACTTTTAAAACACCTTCTAATATTGTTTCACCAATAATACCTTTATTACAATTGCCTAATTTATTGCAACTTGGTTTAGCGGAAAAAACTATTGATAGTAGAGAAGCTATACATTTTAAAGGAGGCGAAACAGAAGTGCATAAAAGAATACAACATTATTTTTATGAAACTAAAGCCATATCTACTTACAAAGAAACTCGCAATGGTTTAATTGGAGCAAATTACTCTTCCAAATTTTCTGCATGGCTGGCACAAGGCTGCATTTCTGCAAGAACAATATATGAGGAACTAAAAAAGTATGAAAGCATACATGGCGAAAATGAGTCTACTTATTGGTTAGTATTTGAATTGCTTTGGAGAGATTATTTTTATTTTGTAATGCAAAAATTTGGTAAGAAACTATTTTTAAAAACTGGCATTAAAGAAAATGAGAATACATCAACATTTAATAAAAATGTTTTTAATAAATGGAGAGATGCTAAAACAGGAGTAGATTTTATTGACGCCAATATGCTTGAATTAAGTCTTACAGGTTTTATGAGCAACCGTGGCAGACAAAACGTTGCTAGCTATTTGTGTAACAATTTAAAAATAGATTGGCGTTTTGGTGCTGCTTATTTTGAAGAACAATTGATAGATTATGATGTTAGTAGTAATTGGGGTAATTGGGCTTACCTAGCAGGCGTGGGCAACGACCCAAGGCAGATTAGATATTTTAATATTGAAAGGCAGGCAAGTGATTATGATGCAAATAGTGCGTACAGAAGATTGTGGTTGGGATAAGATTGTTTTTCTATATGCTATTCTAGTGTTACTTTTATTAGCTGCATAGTTGTTAAGGGTTATACAAAATTATTAGCTACATATTATTTAACAATGTGCAAGATGTATTATCTGATAGGAAAAGAAAAATTGTATCACAAATTACCATTACGAGGATTTTAAAAATGCAGTAAATGCGGTAAACAAATTACTTGCAGTGCTTTTAGAGGTAATGGCGGTATGTATTTTTATTATTATTGCACATTGCCTTGTAAAGAAAGATTTAAAGCAGAAGATGCCAATAAATCTTTTTACAAAACGTTGCAAAATATTAGTGCCAATGAATAAAGTATAAATTTGCTTGCAACAATTATGAAAGATTATTGCAGCAAATGGGTAAATACAAGAACAGAGATGACAAACAAATTAAGGATGTGATTGATAAAAATAAGCTTCGTATTAGCAATACTCAACAGTTGATGGTAGATGGTGAATTTTCGCCTAAAGACTATAAAGAAATTGGAAACAGATACGAACCTGAAATAGATATACTAGCTAAGAAACAATTACAATTAAAGCAACAAGATTCCAACCTTTCTAATCATGTTAACAGTTCTGTAGCAGTATTACAAAAATTTTCCTAAATACTTCTCTAATGCTTCATTACAAATAAAACAAAAGATTAATGGTTCGATTTTGCTGAAAAATTGATTTTTGAAAATAATGCTTATCGAACTACAAATATTAATGGAGTGGTAACCTTGATATGCCGTTCTACAAAGGGTTCTAAAGAATTTAAAAAGAGATTGGCTTC
>JAYSOC010000088.1:0-5534 GCA_043723285.1 Ferruginibacter sp.
ATTGATGATTTAAACAGAATGCCTGAGGTATTATCTACTATTTTTACAAATAGTAAGTTACACTCTAGCAACACGATGCAAAAAGGTTAGATGGAATAGCAGCGAAAAGCCCACAGCCCGAGGAACGAGGGCGAGGACTTGCAGCGAATAGCGTGGGTCTGAAGTTAAATAATGTTCTTCCGCTCATGCTCCTAAAAGCTAGACACAAGATTGTTAGACATTAGACACAAGACGAAGACCACGGATAGCAAACGACAAACCACAACCTCCCCCCAACAATTTATCCATTTAATCATTAAACAATGCGCCCATTTAACAATTCATCCATTAAACAACTTATTTCGTTAATTTTGCAGCCTAAAAACAGGAGCTGAGCGCATACACATGAAGAATATTAGAAATTTTTGCATTATTGCACACATTGACCACGGAAAAAGTACCCTTGCCGATAGGCTAATACAAAGCACCAATACCATTGGCGAGCGGGATATGCAAGCCCAAGTGCTTGATGATATGGACCTTGAGCGGGAGAAAGGCATTACGATAAAAAGCCATGCCATACAAATAAATTATCCGTACAAAGGCGAGGATTATGTGCTTAATTTGATAGATACGCCCGGCCATGTGGATTTTAGCTATGAAGTAAGTCGTGCGCTTGCGGCATGTGAGGGTGTACTGTTGCTTGTGGACGCTACGCAAGGCATACAGGCGCAAACGATCAGCAATTTGTATTTGGCTATAGAAAATAATTTGGAAATAATACCCGTAATAAATAAGGTGGATATGGATGGCGCCATGATACCCGAAGTAACGGATGAAATTATAGAATTGATAGGTTGCAAGGCCGAAGATATTGTGCTTGCAAGTGGTAAAACGGGCATTGGTATTGATGATGTTTTTGCAGCAATTGTTACTCGTATTCCTGCACCAAAAGGTGACCCAAATGCACCGTTGCAAGCATTAATTTTTGATAGTGTGTTTAATAGTTTTAGAGGCATTATTGTTTACTATAGAATTTTTGCAGGTAGTATAAAGAAAGGCGAAAAGGTAAAGTTTTTTAGCACTGAGCAAACGTACCATGCAGATGAAGTAGGTATTTTGAAACTCGGCATGGAGAAAAAAGACGAAGTGTTTTGTGGCGATGTGGGTTATATCATTACAGGTATTAAAAATGCGAAGGAAGTAAAAGTGGGCGATACACTCACGAGTGTTGCCAACCCAACACTGAGTCGTATTGATGGTTTTGAAGATGTAAAATCGATGGTATTTGCAGGTATTTTTCCGGTAGATACCGATAAGTTTGAAGAGCTGCGTGATTGTATGGAGAAACTACAACTGAACGATGCCTCACTTACCTTTGAGCTAGAAACCTCACAGGCATTGGGCTTTGGCTTTCGCTGCGGATTTTTAGGATTGCTGCACATGGAGATAATACAAGAGCGATTGGAGCGTGAGTTTAAGCAAACGGTAATTACAACAGTGCCTAACGTAAGTTTTATAGCACACACCAACAAGGACGAAATAATACATGTACACAACCCTGCTACATTGCCCGACCCTACACGTACAGACAGAATTGAGGAGCCGTACATTAAAGCACAAATTATTACAAAGCCCGAATATATTGGAAATATTATGACGCTTTGTATAAGCAAGCGTGGTATGTTGGTGTCGCAAGCATACCTAAGCCCAACCCGTGTAGAGATTATTTTTGAAATGCCGCTTACGGAAATTGTGTTTGATTTTTACGACAAATTAAAATCTCAAACCCGTGGGTATGCCTCGTTCGATTATCATCCAATTGGTTTTAGAGATGCCGATATTGTGCGCATGGATATTTTATTGAACAACGAAAAAGTAGATGCCTTGAGTGCATTAATTCATAGAAGTCGCTCGGCTGAATTTGGCCGTAAGCTTTGCGAAAAATTAAAAACGTTGTTGGACAAACAGCAGTTTCAGGTGGCGATACAAGCAGCCATTGGTGCAAAAATTATTGCTCGTGAAAACATAAGCGCTATGCGAAAAGATGTAACCGCAAAATGTTATGGTGGCGATATTAGCCGTAAGCGAAAACTATTGGATAAACAAAAAGAAGGTAAAAAGCGAATGCGCCAAATAGGAAATGTGGAAGTGCCGCAGGAGGCGTTTTTGGCGGTGTTGAAGTTGGATGATTAGAAGCCCCCTAAATCCCCCGAAGGGGGACTTTGGTCTCTGATAATGGAAAGTATTTTCAAAGTATCAGAGTGTGGCTCCTCTCCTTTGGAGAGACGGGGGTGAGGTTTTTTTTGGGACAACCCCGACACTTTGTGTCGGGATTGTCCAAGCTAAAACACAGCTATGGTCATCATCGTTGTGTCACGCACTTGTACGGCATACCATTTTTCATCTTTTATTATGCAATAGATAGCGTAGTAGATGATGCACAACCAACCCCAACGGGGTTGACTTTGCATAACCACGGGTGAAACCCGTGGAGAGGGCGCAGCCCGAAAACAATAAAACCAAAAATGAAATTTTTCCCTACCTCCGCCCTACAACAACTAGAGTTCGACAAAATAAAAGAACTACTTGCTTTGCATTGCTGTACAGAATACGCAAAACTAAAAGCAACAGAATTACGCATACATACCCACAAGTCTTATATAGAATTGGAGTTAATGCAAGCCAATGAATTTAAAATGATATTAGATAGTGGTGGCAATTTCCCCAATGATTTTACCACTAATATTTCACGAGATTTAAAATTACTTGGCATTCCAGGAGCATCATTATCAGGTGAGCAATTTATACTCATACGCAGGTTGGTAATGAGTATGGAAAGTATTTTTAGATGGTTTACGGTTGAGGTAAGAGAAACTTTTCCAGGCCTCACACAAGTAATAGACCAAAACTATTACGAAAAAAATATAAAAGTTTTAATAGACGAAATACTAGACGAAACAGGTGTAGTAAGAGATAAAGCAAGTGATGATTTGTATGACATAAGAATGAAGCTATACAAAAAACGTGCAGAGCTTAGGCGCATGTTTGATAGAATAGTAGCAAAGCTAAACAAGCAAGGTTTTTTGGCAGATATAGAAGAAAGTTTTATGAATGGCAGGCGTGTGCTTGCAGTAGTAGCGGAGCAAAAACGTGTGGTAAAGGGTGTATTGCACAGCGAAAGCGAAAGCCGCAAAACAAGTTTTATAGAACCCGAAGAAACTACAGAATTAAACAACGAAATATTTTCTTTAGAGTACGAAGAAACAAAAGAAATTTATCGAATACTTCGTACCCTTACACAGCAGGTGAGCATGTATGCGCCCCTATTAAAAAGCTATCATGATATTACAGGTGAATATGATTTTATAAGAGCCAAAGGCAAACTTGCACAGGATATGAATGCAGCATATCCAATGTTGGTGGATAAAGCACATTTGCATTTAATAAAAGCGTATCATCCTTTATTATTTTTATTTAATAAACGAACAGGCAAAAAAACTTTTCCTACAGATATTTTGCTGAACAATGATGCAAGTATACTGGTAATAAGTGGTCCAAATGCAGGCGGCAAAACCGTTACCATGAAAACCGTGGGCTTGCTACAAATAATGCTACAAAGTGGGCTGCTCGTGCCTGCAAGCGCAGATAGTACGATGGGCATATTCAAGCAAGTACTCATACATATTGGCGATACGCAAAGTATAGAATTTGAATTGAGCACTTATTCATCTCACCTAAAAAATATGAAGCATTTTATAGAAAATGCCAATGGTAAAACATTGTTTTTTATAGATGAATTGGGTAGTGGTAGTGACCCTAACCTTGGTGGTGCATTTGCAGAAGTGATAATGGAAGAACTAGCATTTAAACACGCATTTGGTATTGTAACCACGCATTATTTAAACCTAAAAGTAATGGCCAATAAAGTGCGTGGCATTATAAATGGTGCTATGCAATTTGATGAAGAAAAATTATTGCCATTATACAAATTACAAATTGGTAAGCCAGGTAGTTCGTATACATTTTCTATAGCAGAAAGAATTGGGTTAGATAAAAAACTGATTAACCGTGCAAGAAAAATTGTAGATGAAGACCAATTTAGGCTAGATAAATTATTGAATAAAACTGAGCAAGATTTACAAAAATTAGATGCTGAAAAAATAACATTAGCAGAACTGCTTAAAGAAAATGAGGCACTCAAAAAAGAAATGCAGCTTGTGGTAAAAAAAGAATCGCACAGCCAAGAAATGGAGCGTATGCGTGAGCAAAATAAAATAAGCGAAGAAAAAATAAGTTACTTAAAAGATATGGAGCGCCGCTTAAAAGCCATGGTAATAGAATGGCGGAAGGCAGAAGACAAAGATGCGGTAGTAAAAATGATACATGCATTGCTCTTTAACCAAAAAGAAAAACTACAACAGCAAAGCCATAAGAAAAAACTAAACGAAAAATTTATAGAAGTAGCAGGCGAAATAAAATTGGGAGATAAAGTAAAGATGCTACAAAACAGAAGTATCGGTATTGTAAAAGAAATAAGAGGCAAAAAAGTAATTGTGCAAGTGGGTATAATGCCCATTACCGTGTCTTTAGAAGATTTAACAATTGTGAAAGATAAAGAAGTGAAAGAATAAAAAACTAAAAAAGCATTCAAGTTTTGAGCTGCTCCTAAACTTATAAAGTTTCAGCAGAAACTTTGAAATAAAAAGAAGACTCTAAAAAACCTTATAGTTTTTTGAACGTAACCTAAATTTAAAAAAACGAAACAGCCCAATCTCTTGTATATCATAAAAACTAAAAACAACATTATGAAAAAATACATTTTAATAGTATTTGTAATAACATTTACAACAAATATTTCCCTAGCTCAAAAAAAGGATAACCCAAAAACACAACAATTCGCAGACCTTAGTTTTGGCTTTGGTAGTAAACAAGGCAGTGTAGTAGCAGGTTATTTTTACAATTGGAACCTTGGTAAAAGCAAAAAGTTTTTTATAGGTACTGGAGCAAGATTTAATGCATTTTATGGCAAAGGAGTAAACTTTACTTCAGCCCCATCGTCTTTAGCAGGAGATAAACTAAAAGAAGATACATTATTAGCAGCTAATCCTGGCGTTTATTCCATTAATCTTTTAATAAATTTAGGATACAATATCACTCCCCAACTACAAGCTGGTTTTGATATCGATTTATTAGGCGCCTCATTTGGCCCTGAAGGAACCCCAATTTATATAAGCAATGGCGTACCTGCAACCACAAAAGCAAAACCTACAGGTTTTAATACTTTACTGGTTGGTAATAATGATAGAGGTTCGCTTAACTCAGAGTTTTATGCACGGTATAAGTTTAACGATAAGTTTGGAGTAAAACTTGCTTATCAATATTTGTTTTCAGAGCTTACTACTATTACAAAAGTGCAAACTACTCCTGAACAAAATGATCGTTTTAGAAATAAATCATCCTTAATTAATATTGGGTTCTCATACCATTTCTAATAAAATAATATTCATACATAACCTTAATATAAGATTTATAAAAGCCGCCTTTGAAAATAT
>JAYSOC010000089.1:0-5532 GCA_043723285.1 Ferruginibacter sp.
GCTTTTAATGCTGGGTGAAACAATGGCGCATGTAAAAAAGTTATATTGGCTTCATTCAATTCTCTTTTCAATGCATCGTTATTGTTTTTAAAAGTATAACCCAATTGTTGCAATACATCGCTTGAACCTGTAACCGATGTGGAGGCATAGTTGCCATGTTTTGCGACTTTATTGCCAGTGCCAGCCACAATAAAACTTGCAATGGTAGAAATATTAAATGTATTTTTTCCATCGCCACCTGTACCAACAATATCTATTACATCTTCATCAAATGCAATGGGTAAAGCCATTTCCATTAATGCATTTCTAAAACCCTGCAACTCTGCTATGGTAATGGTTCGCATGAGATACACGGTTATAAATGCCGCTACTTCTGCATCGGTAAAAATGCCTTTTCCAATATTCATCATCACTTCTTTTGCTTGCTCAGCGGTTAAGCTTTTGTATTCGAAGAGAAGATTTAGTATTTTTTTCATCTACTATTATTTATAATTATTTTTTTGCTTCGCAAAAGTTGTTTTGCCGAAAAGTCGAAAAGGCGTTTATTTTTTATGAGGTACATTTATTTAAACAAACTAAGACGGGGCTAAAATGCTTCGCATTTCTAAGAACCAATCAACAATTTATCACTTAAACAATTTAACCATGCAACAGCCAATTCCTCATCATCTTCTCTCCATCTGGCGTAAGCACACTCTCCGGATGAAATTGCACCGATTGCAAATTGTATGTTTTGTGTTGCATAGCCATGATGTAATTGTTTTCATCTATTGCTGTTACTTCAAATTCATCGGGCACAGTTTCAGCGTCTATAATCCAACTGTGGTAACGCCCTGCTTCAAATTCGTTTTCAAAACCATTAAATAATAAAGAACGATTTTCTGTTTGAATAATTTTTGTAGCTACCCCATGAAAAACGGTGTCTAAATTTATAAGTTTTGCGCCAAATGCCTCTCCAATAGCTTGATGCCCCAAACACACACCCAATATAGGTTTTGTGGCAGCATACATTTTTATTAATGGCAAAAGCAATCCTGCTTCTTCGGGTATGCCAGGGCCGGGCGATAAAATTATTTTGTCGTATTGCGCTACATCTTCTAATGTTATTTTATCATTTCTAAATACATCTGGTTTTTCATCTGTAATTTTTTCTACAAGATGTACAAGATTGTAGGTGAATGAATCGTAATTGTCGAATACTAATATTTTCATTTCAATTTTTTGTTTTACTAATAAGTTTTCATTTTGCTTCGCAAAAGATTTAAAGCCACAAAGGCGCAAAGGCACTAAGGAAAAACTTCGTTTTTATTTTTTGCTTTGCAAAGTTATTTTGCCGAGAAGGCGGAAAGGCGTTTTTGGATGGAAGAAGGCGGGAAGTTAATTTTGCTTCGCAAAATTCCCAACCTTGAACCTTGAACCTTGAACCTTCAACCTTCAACCTTTAACCTTCAACTCCCCATCCCCTCCGCCAATACAATAGCCCTCTTCAACGCTCCCAACTTATGCCCTACTTCTTCCAACTCACTTTGCGGAACGCTTGCTGCTACTACACCTGCACCTGCACGATACGTCAGCGTATTATTTCTGCACAAAAAAGTACGTATCATTATAGCATGGTTGCAACTTTTATCAAAGCCAATATAACCGATTGCACCACCATAAAAACTACGTTCATTTTGCTCAATATTATTTATCAATTGCATGGCTTTATATTTTGGTGCACCGCTTAGTGTGCCAGCAGGAAAAACCGAAGCCATTATTTTAAATGGATTTTTTTCTTCACCTACATTGCCTTGCACTTCGCTCACCATGTGTATAACGTGACTGTAAAAATTAATATTTTTAAACTGTGTTACGTTTACATTATTACAAACCCTGCTCAAATCATTTCTAGCTAAATCCACCAACATAATATGCTCAGCATTTTCTTTGGCATCGTTTTCCAAATCTATGGCTAGTTGTTTATCTGCTTCATCATTTCCTGTTCGTCTAAAAGTGCCTGCAATCGGATGTACCGTGGCTTTGTCATCTTTAATAACCACTTGACTTTCGGGGCTAGAGCCCATCAGTTTATAATCGCCATAATCAAAATAAAATAAATATGGCCCGGGGTTTACGCTGCGCAAACTTCGGTAAACATTAAACTCATCGCCAATATATTTTTGCTGAAAACTTCTGCTCAATACAATTTGAAAAACATCGCCACGTTTGCATGCATCAATGCCTTTTTGCACATTATTTCTATATGTTTCGTCGGGCATATCTTGTGTTTCATTTCCTTTAGTTGCAAAGGGAAACACAGGCACATCCTTGCTTCGCAAAATATTTTCTACATCTTCTACCCCGCTTTCTATACCCTTAATGTTGTTTTCACAAAGAAAAATTTCATCTTTAAAATGGTCGATGATAATTACATATTGGTACAATCTATATCGCATTAAAGGTATTGGATCAATATTTTTTATTTCTGATTTTAATTCGATTGAATCAAAAAATTGTACTGCATCATAAGTTGTATAACCAAACAATCCTTGAGCAATTAAAGCTATTTTTTCGGAAGGAATGGCGGCATCAAAACTATCTATAAAATTTTCTAAAATATTAGTGATATTATCTTTTGTAGAAATGATTATCGACTCCGTTTTTTGTGCAGGATATTTATATTCTGCTTTTTGCAAATCCATTATTTCTATACCTCCTATAGCATTAATGGCAATTATAGAACGACTGTTTTCTCCTGCGTGAGAGTCTGTACTTTCTAGCAGAATGGTATCTCTAAACTTATCCCTCATGCGCAAGTATATGCCTACAGGCGTATATAAGTCTGCAGGTATTTTGGTGCAAGAAGTGGTTATAATTATTTTGTTCATGTAGTTGCATTAAAAAAGCCCAAGCGTTGTGCAAGGGCTTTTATTTAAAAATATATAAATAGGCGGCTATAGCACAATCGAGTTTTGACTGTACCACCACCATCCGTTATTGTTTGTTATTTGTTTCATTTGTAATGCAAATATGGGGCGAAAGGTTGAAATAACAAAACTTTTTATTAAAAAGAACATTTCAAGAGAAAATCTATATTGTAATCTTTAAGATGCTTTTAACTATAATTATTAATAATTATCACATCTTTGTTAAAACAATCTACCCAAATTGAAAAAAATTTTACTAGTCGTATTTTCACTTTCTACTTTTATTAGCAAAGCGCAAACTATTGACAAGATTTTTGTGAATCTTTATACCGATAGTTTAAAAAAAGGTACACACAATTATATAAATATAGATGGGCAATTGAGCAATAGTAGATACTTACCATTGGATAGTACAAAAATTTTATTTACTTGTGCTCAAGCAAAATTTGCTGGCAACTCTATAATTATTCCTGCAAATTTTACAGAGGAAAAAGTTACCATAAAAACTACTTTAAAAAGTAATCCAACAATATTTAAAGAGTTTGATGTGTATATAAAAAAAATGGAAGATCCACCATTGAAATCTACCAACGAAGTAATGGCGGAAATGAAGACGAATAAGAAGAAAAAGAAGAAATAGGCAAGCCACGAATTGCAAGAATTTTCACGTATAATACAAAAAATGCAACTTGATGAGTTGCATTTTTTGTAAAAAAAAACTTTGTGTTCCTTATGTATTTTCTTAGTGCCTTATTGGTTCTTTTCTATGCAAATTTCTTAGCATCTTCTAAAAACTTAGCCAAACCAATATCGGTTAATGGATGTTTTAATAAACCTAAAATAGAATCTAGCGGACAAGTACACACATCAGCACCTGCTTCTGCACACTTAATGATGTGTAACGGATTGCGAATAGAAGCGGCCAATATTTCTGAATGAAAACCCTGCACATCGTATATGTGGCGAATTTGCTGAATCAATTCTACACCATCAGCTCCCATATCATCTACCCTACCTATAAATGGCGAAACGTATGTAGCGCCTGCTTTTGCAGCTAATATGGCTTGGCCAGCAGAAAATATTAATGTACAATTTGTTTTTATACCATTATCTGTAAAATATTTTATAGCTTTTATACCATCTTTTATCATGGGTACTTTTACAATAATATTTTTATGCAATGCGGCTAGCGCTTTTCCTTCTGCTACTATACCATCAAAGTCAGTAGAAATAACTTCTGCACTTATATCACCATCCACCATATTACAGATATCTACATAATGCTTCATTACTGCATCTTTACCTTGTATGCCTTCTTTGGCCATAAGCGATGGGTTTGTAGTTACGCCATCTAAAATGCCAAGGTCGTTTGCTTCTTTAATTTGTGCAAGATTTGCTGTGTCTATAAAAAATTTCATAAAAGAGATTTAATTATTTAAGAATTAAGATTTAGGATTTAAGATTACTTTTAGTTTGAGCTTCTTTTTGTTTTTTTTGAAGGGTCTTTCTGGACGAAGCTAAAATACTTGACAATTCAATAGCTTCAGTAATTAATAATATCAATTTCTTTTCGGGTAACAGCTTTATTTCTTTTATTACTTCCAACCAAAACAATGTCTCATCTGCCTCTTCAAAAGCTATGCTAAGTTTTGATATAAAGGCTTTTGTTGAAATTCCTTTGCATGCAGCTCTATAATTAGCTGCAGCAGAAAAAGCAGAACGTAATAATTGTGCTTCAATTATACCTGCTATTTTCTTCTTGGGTAAATGTTCTGTCATTGCAACAATTCTATATGCAAGACTTTTTAATCTTCCTTCTAATAATTTTGAGTCCATAGAAACAAATTAAAGGTTAAACTACTTTGTACAAATATAAAAACAACTTGTTATAAAAGTGCCCAATAATCTTAAATCAACAATCAAAAATATTAAATAAAAAATGGCAAGTTACTTACATCGCACCGCTCAACCACCTACCCTTGCTACCTTCCGGTCCTGGGGGAGTTCAATAGGAGCTGGTCGTATAAGACTTGCCGCTGCAAATATACGGTGCTAATGCTTAACTTAAAAATGAAATTTAAAATGACAAAATTTAACTATGCATTTTCATATTCCGTATCTTCTTCAAGATGCTTACCATCTGCCGCAGCTGTAGCTAGTTCATCGCACCTATTGTTGTATGGATTATCGGCATGGCCTTTTACCCATACAATATTTATGGTAAAATGTTTGGCAAGTGCATGGTATTTTCTCCATAAGTCTGGATTTTTCTTACCACCCTTAAAATTGGTTTTCATCCAAGTATTTAGCCAGCCTTTGTTTATGGAGTTTACAACATATTGACTATCGCTATAAATGGTAACAGGTATTTCTCTTTTGGTAATGGCTTCTAACCCTGCAATAATGGCCCATAATTCCATTCTATTATTGGTGGTATGCTTAAACCCTTTGGATAATTCTTTTTTGTGATTGCCATACATGAGTACCACGCCGTACCCGCCTGGGCCTGGGTTGCCTCGTGCAGCTCCATCTGTGTATAAAATTATTTGGCTCAAGTTAAAATTGTTTTGTTACTGAAATATAGATGAAAGTATTTTACACTTTTTCTTAACATAAAATTATT
>JAYSOC010000090.1:0-2235 GCA_043723285.1 Ferruginibacter sp.
AAAAAGTAAATACTAAATTGTCTTTACTTATATCCCAACGCTTTGCCAGCGACGGTGCCATTTGCATTGTACTGTCAATTTCAATTAAGGTATTGTACAATTGATGCACAGCCCACATTACCTGTTTGTTTTTTGCAAATGCCGGATCGAGTGAAGCCAGACCGCTGCTTTCGTTATAATGAAATATTGTTTTGTCGGCGTGCTGGTGAGAATTGCAGGAAGCAATTATAATGGATAATGAAAGAAAGCCAATGAATAATGAATAATGTTTTGGGCCAGCAGCCTTGTATTTTTTTAGTAAAATTATTAATGATGAATGGCAATGTTTAAAAGACATAATTCTTATTTATTCTGCATAAATTTATGCAATCAAAAACAAACCCACCAAAAAGATGTTGCAAATAAAAAAAGCCGCTGCAGTTTTTACAGCATTATTTATTATTTCATTATTTATTGTTCATTTGCAAGCCCAACCATTAAACAAGCAAAATACTTTTACCCATGCCGATACTTTACGTGGCACTTACGGCCCAACAAGAGATTGGTGGGATGTATTGAAATATGATTTGCATGTGAAGTTTAATATTGAGGATAGTACGATTAGTGGGTATAATGTTATTCAATTTAAACCTTTGAAAAAGGGAAGTACAATTCAAATTGACTTACAGGAGCCAATGGTTTTGGATAGCATTTTTATTAATATCCCCAATAGTTTTAATAAAACCGCCAAAACAAAAATTCCTTTTAAAAAAGACGGTAATGCTTACTTTCTTAAAATAGATAAAATGTTTTTAGGTAGGGTATTGTCTAATAATATAATTGTTTATTACCACGGCAAACCCACCATTGCCCGCCGTCCCCCTTGGGACGGTGGATTGATCTGGAAAAAAAGTGCAGACGGCAGTCCATGGGTAAGTGTTGCCTGCCAGGGTTTGGGTGCAAGTGTATGGTATCCGTGTAAAGATCACCAGGCAGATGAACCCGACAGCGCAGAAATGCACATAACAGTGCCCGATACATTAATGTGTGTGGGCAATGGAAGATACCGTGGTAAAATAAATAATAACGATGGCACAGCTACTTACGATTGGGCTGTTACTTCTCCTATAAATAATTACTGTATCATTCCATACATTGGTAAGTATGTACATTTTAATGAAATTTATAAAGGAGAAAATGGAGACCTTGATATGGATTACTGGGTGCTGCAGGAAAATCTTGAAAAAGCAAAAACACATTTTACAGATGCGCCACGTATGATGAAAGCATTTGAATATTGGTTTGGCCCTTATCCTTTTTATAAAGATGGCTATAAATTAGTTGATGCACCGCATTTGGGCATGGAGCACCAGAGTGCAACAGCGTATGGCAACAAATATCAAAATGGTTATTTGGGAAGAGATATGAGCGGCACCGGCTGGGGATTAAAATGGGATTTTATTATTGTACACGAAAGTGGTCATGAATGGTTTGCAAATAGCATAACAACAAAAGATATTGCTGATATGTGGGTGCATGAAGGATTCACCAACTACAGTGAAACTTTGTTTACAGATTATTACAATGGCAAAGAAGCAGGAAATGATTACTGTTATGGATTAAGAAAAAATATATTAAACGACAAATCCATAATTGGAGTATATGGTGTAAATAATGAAGGCAGTAGAGACAAGTATTACAAGGCTTCAAACATGATTCATGGTATTAGAAATGCTTTAAACGATGATGAAAAGTTTAGACAAATTCTTAGAAAAATGAATCTAGTTTTTTATCATCAAACTGTTACTACGCAACAAATAGAACAATTTTTAATCGATGAAACTGGCTTGGCATTACAAAAAACTTTCGACCAATATTTAAGAACAACTCAAATTCCAACACTAGAATATTATTTTAAAGGAAGAAGATTATTTACTCGATTTACAAATTGCATTGATGATTTTACTATGCCTTTAACCATTCTTCCAAAAACAAAAACTATTACCCCAATAACCTCTTTTAAAAGAAAAAGACTCAACAAAAAAAATAAAGAATGGTTTACTAAAGAACATATTGAAAGGTTGTATTTGATAAACGTTATAAATGTTCCAAAGCCTTAGTTATCTTCGTTAAGCTATTTTAAAGCTGCATGCAAACACTTCGTAAACAAACTTTTCTTTCATCAATTTTTATCATTAGTGGTTTTGTTTTTGGTGCAGTAAATATTTATTTCTACACAAAAACAGGAATTTTCAC
>JAYSOC010000091.1:0-5526 GCA_043723285.1 Ferruginibacter sp.
TAAAACAAGGCCTTATGTAGGCAATATTCAAAATATAGAAATAAATAAAAATGAATAATCAATGTAGGAAGGCTAAATTTGGGACTGAATAGTTACAAAACATTTTATAAAAACGAATGCCAACTTTTAAAAAGTTGGCATTCGTTTTTAAGTAATCAACAAATCTATCTTGCTGCAAGTCCCGTGGAGCCCACTGGTACGCCAGATACTGTTTGCACAGCACTTAAAGCGCCATTGCTCGCTACTTCATACACGCCTATAGAATTGCTACGAGCATTTAAGATGTATAAATATTTTGAGTTGTTGCTTAGTGCTGCATCAATTGGCCCCATGCCAGTTGTAGCAGCAATAGCTGTGTTTACACTTATGCTACCAGTGGTTGTGTTTACATCATAATTAGAAAGATTATTACTTGCCGTATTAGTAGTATAAGCATATTTGCCGTTGCCAGTTATTACAACCCAGCATGCAGCACTTTGGTTAGCGCCGTTTGGGCCATCTATTAAACTAATAGAACCATCATTGCTTACATGATAGCTAGAGAGTGTGCTTGCACCCGCCGCACCGCCCGCAGCTTCCGATACAAAAATATTTCCATTATCGCCAACATCAAACCCAAATGGTGTAGCATTAGCAGATGTTATGGAGTGCATTATGCCTGGTATTCCATTTTCACTTACCGTGTAAGTAATAATTTTATTGGTGGCTCTTTCTGTAACTACTACTACTCTACCATCGTTTACAAATGCTATTTCTGCAGCAGCAGATGCTGTAGAAGTTAATGGTCGTGTAGAGTTAGCAATTGGCGTAAGCATATTATTGTCGCCCAATTTAAAGCCCGAAATATTTCCCATACCTCCAGCATTAAGCACAAACACAATATCGTCGTGCAGTGTAATACTTACTGGGCGCATGCCACCCGAGTTTACTGTTGATTTTAATGCCAATCCATTACCTCTTATGCTAAAAGACGAAATACTATTACTGCCGGCATTTACGCCCAAGAGTACGTTTTCATCATCATCATCTTCTCCTAAAATAATGGCGTACTGATTACCCAAACCACCGCCTGTACCTGTACCACCAGTTGCATAAGAAGTGTTGTAAGTAAGTTTACCGTCTGAGGCTCTAGTGTAGTCTAACACTGCGTTTCCGCTTACTTGATTGCTTAAAGTATACACATGTTTGCCGCCACTATTGCGTGCAAATTCATCTCCAGTATTGTTACTTGCAGCTTTTGCAGCAGCAGCACTTTCATCTAGCGTTAATGGGTTTATAGCTTTTTGACAAGCTGCTAAAGAAAACAATGATAAAGCTATTACTGTTATTTTTTTAAGATGTTTCATAATCCTGTATTTTGTTTTAATGATAAAATAATTTTTACTATTCCATAGTAATACGAATTGGTTTTAAACAGCAGCAATACATTTACATTTGGGCAATAAAGTAGTACTCCAGTATTGCTCCGGAAAAATAATTGCCTATTGTTTTTAAAAAAGAAAGGATATTTTTAAGTCTTAAAGAAAATCGTTTAAAATATTAATAAAAGATTTTTATAATTGTCCACAATTACTCTATCTACAAAAAAAGAAACTGGTTCGTTTTATAAAAATATTTATTCTGAAAATTTATTTAATAAACGCAAAAAAGCCACTCCATTGAGTGGCTTAATAATAAAATATTTTTGCAACTTACATAAAACCACAAAGCAAACCACCCATCAATAACAATGTTACAAACCAATATCCTACGTGTATTGCAACATACTTTACACTTTTACGTTCAAACAATGCATTGGTACCAATGATAGGTAATGCAATAAAAATTGCAGTAAGTGCACCATGCAAAGCACCATGCTTGAAGGTTCTAAAACGCCCACCATAAGTATTAAAAAAGTTTTTCATGTAGCTAGTAGACTCTGGAGAAGTATCTCCTTGAAAAATAGAATTGAACCCAAACTGATGAATAACAATAGGCATTAACCCCATAGCTAAAACGCAAGCAAAAACATAGCATAATCCAAAAATTAAAGCCATGTTGCCGCCTTTCATAGATTCTTCGGTCATGCCTATAGTTTGCATCCAAGCATTACCAAATACTTTTGGGTTGTACCAAATAAATCCTACTAACAATGGAATAAGTCCAGCTACGAGTAGTAGCCAATAATTGTGTGGCATAATAAATAGTTTTAGTGATTGAAGGAAAATTACAATTGAAAAAGTACAACTTTAAATTAGAATTATCAAAATTAAATTCACGCTATTCTTTCAACTTCATTAATACGTGAGGTGATAGCAAAGAAAATATTATCTTTTCGTACAAAAAATTAAAACCTTCAAAAAATTATTGTGGCTGTATAAATTAATAATTTTAAATTGCCTAAGCTTTTGTGTTTGATAAGATTAAAATTAATTTTTCCATTAAAAAATAATTTTTATGACAGCTTCAAATATTATACTTGTATCTACAGCTATTTGCACGGCTTTAATGGCTGGGCTTTTCTACTCTTATACTTGCTCTGTAGTTCCTGGCTTAAAAATGCTAAGTAATGCAGAATATTTAGCAGCCATGCAATCCATCAATAAGGCCATACAGAATCCGATTTTTTTCCTTTGCTTTTTTGGAATATTACTGTTATTACCAATCTGCACTTATGTACATTTTTCTACTCCAGCTACTCCTCGTTTTTGGTTTATACTAAGTGCAGCCATTGTATATTTTGCAGGTGTATTTAGTGTAACCATTTTTGGAAACATCCCGTTAAACAATGCTTTAGAAAAATTTAATTTATTGAATGCAACTACCGAGTCTATTGCATTACAAAGAAGTTTATATGAAAACAAATGGAATACTCTAAATACAATTCGTACCATTTCATCTTTTGCATCTTTAGTATTGATAATTTTTGCATGTATAAATGCGAATAAAAATGGATAGCATTATAATTCACCTATTAAATCTCTTATAACAACACCTGCTGCTACTGCCCCAAATACTGCTGGCAAATAAGAAATGGTGCCGTAAGCCGATTTTTTATAATTGCTACCATCAGTCATTATCAAACTTTCCTTCTTGGGCATTTCGGGAGAGAAAACACATTTTATACCACGCCTTATATCATGATTTCGTTTTAGCACTTTTCTTATTTGTTGTGCAAAAACACAATTATAGGTTTTAGAAATATCTGCTACTTGCAATTTTGTTGGGTCAAATTTTCCGCCAGCACCCATGCTGCTTACCAATGGTATTTGCTGCTCGTATGCATGTATAATGAAAGTGAGTTTTGGCGTTATGCTATCAATAGCATCAATAACATAGTCTGGTTTATTTACAAATAACGTTTGCACCGTTTCAGGATTTATGAAAGATTGTATAACATTTATTTCTAGCTCGGGGTTAATGGCTTTTAATCTTTCTGCCATTATCGTTGCTTTATATTGGCCGTGGTTGGTAGCTAATGCTGGTAATTGTCTGTTACGATTTGTAGGGTCCACTACATCGCCATCTATGATTGTCATTTTACCCACACCGCTACGTGCTATAAACTCTGCTGCGTAAGAACCAACGCCGCCAAGCCCCACAACCATCACATGGCTGCTAGCTAATTTTTGTAATGCTTCTTTACCTATTAATAATTCGGTACGGCTAAGCCAAGAAAAATCTGTTGTCATTTATAAGTACATTTATACACTGCAATATAAAATGATAATATTTTTATTAGACAATTATTTTGTGCGAATAAATTCGCACAAAATATTTATGCTTTTCTTTTGTAAATGAAATTACAATATTTATATTAAATTTATAAATTATTCTGTAACTAAATAATATTATAGTTGTTTATTTATCAATAAATTGTATTAATTTTTAGTGATATTTTCAGAGCCAAAACTATAAAAATAATGTAGTTATGGCTCTAAATAAGTAATAATTTTAGAGCCAAAACTAATAAAATATTGTACATTTGGCTCTCAAATAAATACAATATGGAAGAAGATATAATAGGCAGAGAGGCAGAAAGAAATATATTGGATGATGTAGTAAATGCAGAAGATGCCCAATTAGTAGCGGTATATGGAAGAAGACGTGTGGGTAAAACGTATCTCATAAAGACATATTTAAAAAAGAATATAACTTTTGAATATGCTGGTGTACATAATATTACTACCGAAATGCAAATAAAAAAGTTTGTAAAAAAAATGGTGATAGACTTAAATGATGGTGTTAAATTACCCATAATGCCTACTGATTGGTTCGAGGCTTTTGACTCATTAGAAACATTGTTAGAAAAAAAATTACGCAGAAAAAAAGTAGTGTTGTTTTTAGATGAGTTTCCTTGGATGCAAACATTTAAATCTAATTTTTTAGCTGCATTTGAAAACTTTTGGAATAGTTGGGCAAGCCTACAAAAAAATGTAGCCGTCGTAATATGTGGCTCATCTGCCAGCTGGATGATAAAAAATGTGGTACGTAATAGAGGTGGGCTGCACAATAGACTAACGCAAAAAATAGCTTTACTACCATTTTCATTATACGAAACAGAACAATTTTTGCATAAAAGAAAAATATATTTAAACCAATACCAAATTACACAAATTTATATGGCTATGGGCGGCATACCCAAATACTTAAGCCATATAAAAGCTGGCATAAGCGCTACGCAAATAATAGAACAAGCATGTTTTACAAAAGCAGGCTGGTTGTATGATGAATTTACAGAATTATTTTATTCGCTTTTTGATAGCCCCGAAAGATATATAAAAATTATAAGAGCCCTGGCAAACAAACCCATGGGGCTTAACAGAACACAATTAATGAAAGCTTGTAAATTGCCAACAGGTGGTAGTGCTACCGATTTTTTAGATGAATTATCTGCATCGGGTTTTATAACATTGTACCTGCCTATGGGCAAACAAAAAAAAGATGGCATATATAAACTTACAGATGAGTTTTCTCTTTTTTATTTAAAATTTATGGAAAGTAATAGAACAGGGGCAAAAGGCGCTTGGGCATTACTTAGCAACAGCCCTAGTTGGAAAAGCTGGAGTGGGCTTGCATTTGAAAAGATTTGTCTAAAACATACGGAAGCCATAAAACAAGCATTAAGCATAGCTGGTATTTATTCAGAAACATCTATATGGAAAAGTAAAACAGTAAAAACTGGCAATGCGGCGCAAATAGATTTGGTAATAAATAGAAAAGACAATTGCATTAACTTATGCGAAATAAAATTTCATGAAAAAGATTTTATGATTGATAAAAAGTATGCTGCAGAATTAGAAAATAAAAAAATACGATTTAAAGAAGAAACGAAAACCAACAAGCAATTATTCGTAACACTGATAACTACAAAACCACTTATCTATAATATTAATAGCATAGGACTGGTAGATAATGTGGTAAGTTTAGAGAAATTATTTGTAAAAATTACGCTTTAATTTGAGAGCCAAAACTGTTGTTTTTAGGTAGATTTGGCTCGGAAAAAATGTACTCATTAAAACATATACTTCGTCTAACACGTAACCT
>JAYSOC010000092.1:0-2231 GCA_043723285.1 Ferruginibacter sp.
ACAGGCTACTAAATCTAAATAATTATATAATTTTTCTTCGGGTAAATTGTAATGTTGTGTAAGGGCCGTCATCAATTTAAAACCAACACCACAGCCACACAACTCTTTATAGGGATAATTACAATCAATTTGTTTTGGATTTAAAACGGCAATGGCATTTGGTATAATTGAACCTGGTAAATGATGGTCGCAAATAATAAAATTGATACCTAATGTATTTGCATATTCTATCAACTCAACTGACTTTATTCCACAATCCAAACATACGATTAATGAAAAGTTATTTGCAGCAGCAAAGTCAATACCCATCTTACTTACACCATATCCTTCTCTATAGCGGTGCGGAATATAAAAATCTAATTTTTCAGTATCATATATTTCACACAAAAAACTATACATACTTGCAACGGATGTTGTACCATCTACATCATAATCACCAAACACCAATATTTTTTCTTGGCTCGAAATGGCTTTATCAATTCTAACAACAGCTTTATCCATATCTTTCATAAGGTATGGGTTGTGCAACATTTTTAGCGAGGGTAAAAAATATTCTTTGGAATTATCGTACGTATCAAAATGCCTTTGAGTAAGAATTTTACAAATGGTTTTGCTCACTTTTAATTGGTCGTGAAGTACATTTACTTTTTGCTCATCATAGGGTAATATGTTCCATCTTTTTTGCAAGGGCAGTTAGTATTTTCTGTCTGTTGTGTAACGTACAAGCGAAGCTAATGCATCACTTACATCAGATGAAGGATATTGGTTTAAAATATTTAATGCTTCATCTCTGTATTCAAACATTTTTTGCTCTGCATATTTTATGCCGCCTGTATTTACTACGGTATCTATTACCCACTTTACTTTTTGTTTATCCGTGTTATTATTTTTTACAATATAAATAATATCACGCATTGTTTTCTTATCTACATTATTAAGTGTGAAAATTAAAGGCAGAGTCATTTTTTTTTCTTTGATATCGTTACCAGTAGGCTTGCCAACATCTGCATTTCCATAATCAAATAAGTCATCTTTTATTTGAAAAGCAATCCCTGTTTTTTCGCCAAACAATTTCATTTGCTCGGTAATGGCTAGGTTTTGGGTAGTGCTGTATGCGCCCACAGCACAGGCAGATGAGAGGAGAGAAGCAGTTTTGTTTTTTATAATTTCAAAATAAATTTCCTCAGTAATATTTAGCTTTCTTGTTTTCTCTATTTGTAATAATTCGCCTTCGCTCATTTGTCTGATAGCATCACTCATTATATGCAATTGTTCAAATTCATTATTGCTTGTAGAAAGTAATAATCCTTTAGAAAGAAGATAGTCCCCAACCAAAACAGCAATTTTATTTTTCCAAATGGCATTTATAGAAAAAAATCCACGTCTTTCCATCGATTCATCTACCACATCATCGTGTACGAGCGTAGCTGTATGTAACATTTCTACCAAAGCAGCTGCTCTATATGTGCTTTCATTAATTTGCCCATGTAATTTTGCACTTAGAAATACAAACATAGGGCGTAGCTGTTTGCCCTTGCGTTTTATGATATAACGCATTACTGCATCTAGAGCAGGAGTCTTACTCTTTACAGCATCGGCAAATTTAGATTCGAAAACCTTTAGCTCTTCCCTAATAATATTTGTTACAAATTTCATTTATTGTAATATAAAGCTGGCAATATACCACAGCAAAGCTTGAAATGGTAATTTTTACCATAATAAAATAATTTTTTTTTATCATGCAACTAATTTACTTCCAATAGCGTCTTAGGTTTTAACAGTTGATTTAAATCTTTTTTCGGTATATTAAAAAATAAATCAAAAAAAACTTTGTATATTTAACACAGTTATATACATTTGCAATTAATCAATAGGTAAATTTTTTCGAAAATCAACAATCATTAAGTTATGGCAAGCAAAAAGTTAAAATTTTTATTCACCCTTTGTATGTTCGTTTCTGCATTCTCTTTTGCACAAACGGGTGGTAGCAATAGCGGTTACATGGGCGGCGGTTATAGTATTTACGATTCGTCTGTAATTCCAACAAAAAGAATGGGTCAGCAAAATGAATTCTGGAATAATTCCACTTCATTTCCTGCAAAACCTCGTAATATGTGGGAAATTGGTGTTTCTACAGGTATTTTTACTGTGAGTGGTGATGTGCCTTCAGTACCTCTAACTGCATTTAATTTCGGTGTACATGTTAGAAAATCATTTGGTTATATTTTCTC
>JAYSOC010000093.1:0-2230 GCA_043723285.1 Ferruginibacter sp.
GGTTTTGTTTTTGGCCCTGAAGTGTTGGGTGGTTTTCTTGCAGGTGCTACAGTATGTGGTGTGTTGATGGGAATATTTCAAAACAACGCCGGTGGTGCATGGGATAATGCTAAAAAATCTTTTGAGAAAGGTGTAGAAATAAATGGTGAAATGTATTACAAAAAATCAGAACCGCACAAGGCTTCTGTAACGGGTGATACGGTTGGTGACCCTTTTAAAGATACTTCTGGACCATCGATGAATATTTTGATAAAATTGATGAGTATTGTGAGTTTGGTTATAGCTCCTACCCTTGCTAAAATACACCACGATAAAATTGAAACTAGAAGAAACGAAACTATACAGTCATTAATGAAGATGGCTACGAATCTTAATGTCCCAAAAGATGAAAGTGCTACTACTGCTAATTTATTAGCTGATGCTAATGCTACAGCCGGTGCTGCTGAAAACGCAACTCCTGCTAATGCGGCGGCGGCAGGCACTATGAATGCTGATGGTGATTTCGTTGCAGACCTTGGTGCAAATGCCGATATTAAATTGGCAAATGGTACTTCAATAAATGTTGGTGCAAATTCTGTTGAAGCAAAATTAAATGCATTTATAAATGATAAAACTAAAGAAGTTACTAAAGAAGCTTGGTTTAATTTAGATAGATTGTATTTTGAAAGTGGTAAATCTATTTTAAAACCAACATCGGAAGCACAATTAAAAAACATTGCTGCATTGCTTGCTGCTAACCCAACTGTAGAATTAAAATTGGGAGGATACACAGATAACTCTGGCGATTCTTTAGGCAATGTAAAAATATCGATGGCTAGAGCAGAAACTGCAAAAGTGGCATTGGTAAAATTAGGTGTGGCTCCTAATCGTTTGGCGGCTGAGGGTTATGGGCCACAGCATCCTATTTGTACTACAGATAATTCGAAAGCATGTATGGCACAAAATAGAAGAATAGATGTGAATGTGACGAAGAAGTAAATTCTTTGTTTATAAATATTTTTTGAAGATGCCCTCGAAGTTTTTTCGGGGGTATTTTTTTTGTTGCCACGAGTGGACGAATGGTTTTTTCTTTACAAAAAATATTTAATTATAATTGTATTCGTGCATTCGTGGCTTATCATCTTCCATAATTATTTTCTTATTTTTGTGCTCATGCATTTACTTTCGGTTTCTACTCTTTACTCACAACAACTACTCGGTGGTTTTGCTTTAGAAGATATCAATTTTACACAAAAACGTTTTCAAAAAATTGCACTCATTGGCGAAACTGGTTCAGGAAAATCTACCTTACTAAAAACCATTGCAGGTTTTATACAACCCAAAAGCGGAGAAATACTTTTTAATGGTAAAAAAGTTTTAGGACCCGATTGGCAATTGGTAGCTGGCGAAAAAGATATAGCATACTTAAGCCAACACTTTGAGCTTCGCAATAATTATAGAATGGAAGAATTGCTTTTGTATGCGAATGAGCATACTCAAGAAGAAGCCAATGAACTCTATAAAATTTGCAGAATAGACCATTTAATGAAACGCAATAGTTATGAGCTTTCTGGAGGCGAAAAACAACGAATAGCTTTAGCAAGATTATTGGTTTCGAAACCTAGGTTATTAATTTTAGATGAGCCATATTCTAACTTAGATTTAATACACAGAAATATTTTAAAACAAGTGGTGGAAGATGTTTGCAATCGTTTCGAAATATCGTGCATAATGACATCTCACGAGCCTGCGGACGTTTTACCTTGGGCAGAGGACATACTCGTTTTGCAAAATGGAAAAATTATACAAAAAGGAACGGCGGAAGAAGTTTATAAAAAACCTGTGAGTGAATATGCTGCAGCACTGCTAGGTAATTATAATTTAATAAAAAAAGAAGACTGTAAATATTTTAAAATAGGCGCCATTGCAAAAGATATTTATGTAAGACCCGAACAATTTATAAATTCAACCGAGGGAAATGATACCATAAAAGGAAAAATAATTGCACAACGATTTATGGGTAATTATTACGAAGTAGATATTGCTTCTGGCAAATTTATCATCACAATGAAATCATATTTTAAGCAAACATTAGATAAAACAGTCTATGTTTGGTTAGACATTGATTAAATATATATTTTTAAACGTTTTTAATATAAAGATTGAAAAAAAATCCCAACAGATTATCTCCGATGGGATTTTTCATCAAACTAAAAACTATTACGAAAAAACTAACAACGTATATACGTAC